>JAAYHP010000513.1 GCA_012735355.1 Lysinibacillus sp.
AAGCTGCTGCTTGGATTAAAGAACATATGAAAAAACCTGTCGTTGGATTTATTGCTGGTCAAACGGCTCCTCCTGGAAAACGTATGGGGCACGCAGGAGCGATTATATCAGGTGGTAAAGGAACGGCGACGGAGAAAATAAAAGCGATGAATGAAGCGGGAATCGAAGTTGCGGAGACTCCTTCTGTAATCGGTGAAACGCTAATTAAAGTGTTAAAAGAAAAAGGTCTATACGAAAAATGTAAAACTCATTAAAATATAAGTGTAGCGCGATACTCGCGTTACACTTTTTCAATTTCCCCAAAGAAACGCAGTCACAAAATTTTATAATCATAAAAAAAATTCGACTTTATCTCCAAAAAGTGAAATGTATTAAAAATAAATGGAATGACTTTCTACTATATATAAAGGGGTGGTGAAGTGAGTATATTTACCCTCGAGCAATTATTAGCCCTTCACTATGTTTATCCCATTTCTCTCAACAAATTCAACAAACTTTTAAAAGAAATATCTACCCTTCACAAACTGGAATTTTTATCACCTACAAAATTAGAAACTATTCTCCAAATTTCATCAAAAAAAGCAGAAAAAATTTTAACGAATTATAATCGGATGTTAAAAATTAATTTAGTAGCTGCATATGCTCATGAAGGAATACAAGTAATTCCCTACACTGACCCAATGTATCCACGCTCTTTATTCCATTTAGTCGATCCTCCTACACTACTTTATGGAAAAGGGGATATATCTTTATTAAAATCTCGAAAAATTGCAATCATCGGGTCGAGACGAGCAACGAACTATACGGAAAAGGCGTTACAACAAATTGTTCCACCTTTAGTTGAAAAAAATTTTGTCATCGTAAGTGGATTGGCAAAAGGAGCAGATGCTATGGCTCATCGAATAACAATGCGTTTTGGAGGCAAAACAATTGGTATTTTAGGTAACGGGTTATTTCATTTTTATCCTAAAGAAAATACCGAATTGGCACTTGAAATGGAGAAAAATCATTTAATTATTTCAGAATTTCCACCATATGTTGGCCCCAAAAGGTGGCATTTTCCTCTTAGAAATCGTATTATAAGCGGTATTAGTGAATGCGTTGTTGTCACGGAAGCGTCTGTAAAAAGTGGTACAATCATTACGACGGACCATGCCCTCGACCATGGCAAAGATATATTTGTAGTTCCGGGTCCCATTGATTCAAAACTTTCAGAAGGAACGAACCGTTTATTAAAAGAAGGAGCAATTCCGGTATGGAACGGATATCAAATATTAGATGAATTAAACTCGTTTTTTTAGGTAAATATTGAAAAAAAGTTGCATTATTATTAAAACTGTTATACATTTTGCATCAGGAATTTATTTAAAATTAAGAGATGCCTCTATAGGGAGGAAGTTGAAGATGGCAGATTATTTAGTGATAGTAGAGTCACCTGCGAAAGCGAAAACAATAGAACGATATTTAGGAAAAAAATATAAAGTGAAAGCGTCAATCGGACATGTAATTGATCTTCCGAAAAGCCAAATGGGCATTGATACGGAAAATAATTATAAACCTAAATATATTACGATTCGCGGGAAAGGTCCTATTTTGCAAGAATTAAAAACAGCTGCAAAAAAGGCGAAAAAAGTGTATCTTGCAGCCGACCCTGACCGTGAAGGGGAAGCGATTGCATGGCATTTAGCAAAAGCTTTAAATATCGACACAGAAAGCGATTGTCGAGTTGTATTTAACGAGATTACGAAAGATGCAGTATTGGAATCTTTTAAAAATCCGCGGCCGATCAATAAACATTTAGTAGATGCACAACAAGCTCGTAGAACTTTGGATCGACTTGTTGGTTACAATATAAGTCCAATTTTATGGAAAAAGGTAAAGAAAGGTTTATCTGCAGGGAGAGTTCAATCTGTTGCTCTCCGACTTATTATTGATCGGGAAAATGAAATAAAAAATTTCAAACCGGAAGAGTATTGGACGATTGAAGGAAAATTTGAAAAGGATAAAAAACAATTTGACGCGCTATACTTTGGAAATGAAAAAGAAAAAATAAAACTTACAAATGAACAACAAGTGCAAGAAATTTTAAAAAGCATGAAGGGATCTGAATTTGAAGTTATTAACGTTACGAAAAAAGAGCGGAAAAGAAATCCAGCACCCGCTTTTACGACTTCATCCCTTCAACAAGAAGCAGCGAGAAAATTGAACTTTAGAGCGAAAAAAACAATGATGATTGCTCAGCAATTATACGAGGGTATCGACATCGGGAAAAAGGAAGGAACAGTCGGTTTAATTACGTATATGCGTACCGATTCTACCCGCATATCTGATGCTGCAAAGGCTGAAGCAACTCAATATATTCTTGATAAATACGGAAAAGACTATGTGGCAGGCGAAGTAAAGAAAAGCAAAAAGCAAACGAATGCCCAAGATGCTCACGAAGCGATACGTCCAACGAGCGTAATGCGCACGCCAGAGGAATTAAAAGATGTGCTATCCCGCGATCAATTGCGACTTTATCGCCTAATTTGGGATCGTTTTGTAGCAAGTCAAATG
>JAAYHP010000514.1 GCA_012735355.1 Lysinibacillus sp.
TTCTAAAGCAATTTGAACCGCGAGCTCGTGTTTGAGCATTTCTTCGCCGCTCAAATTCGTTTCTTTCGCTTTTAACCCTACATACACTTTCGGCTGTTGCACATCCATTTTGATTTCTCGTTCTTTAACTGCTACATCTAGAGGCTCGTCTTCGAAATAACGGTCGATTGTTGGTGCTTCTTTGAAGTCTTTTTTGTTTTGATTTTCTTCAATAAATGCCATCATTTCTTTCGGATCCACATTGCCTACAACAAAAAGTAGCATATTCGATGGATGATAAAAAGTATTGTAGCAAGTATATAAATGTTCTGCTGTAATTTTATCGATCGATTCAATCGTTCCAGCAATATCAATTTTTACTGGATGATTGTGGTACATATTTTCAATCGCCCCGAAGTACAATCGCCAATCCGGTTGATCGTCATACATTGTAATTTCTTGACCGATAATTCCTTTTTCTTTTTCTACCGTTTTCTCAGTAAAATAAGGTTCTTGAACGAAATCAAGCAACGTTTCCGTATTTTCTAGCACATGTTCTGTTGCGGAAAATAAATATGCCGTTCTCGTGAAAGAGGTAAAGGCGTTAGCAGATGCTCCTTTTTCACTGAACTTTTGGAATACGTCCCCTTCTTCCTTTTCAAACATTTTATGCTCAAGAAAATGGGCAATGCCATCAGGAACAGTGATTCGTTCATTTTCACCTATTGGCGTAAAAGAGCGGTCAACAGAACCATATTTCGTCGTAAATGTAACGAAGGTTTTGGAGAACCCTTTTTTCGGCAAGATGTAAACGTCTAAACCATTGGCAAGCTTTTTATAGTATAAAGTTTCGTCTAATTGTTTAAATTCAATCGTTTGCATTATTCAGCCTCCTTTCCGCATAAGAAGTACGTTGCTTCATGTTGAATTTGAGAAGCCATTTGTTGCAAGTCTTCCTTCGTCACATTATTCCAACGTTCCTTCCACAAGTCTACGGAAAATGTTTCGTCTAAATCTTTGTATTGATCGTAAATGTCAATTTGACCTCGGGCTAAATCCAACGCTTCACGCAACTGATTTGTTAACATCGCTTTTGTTTGATTTAACTCAAGATCCGAAATATTTCCATTTTTCATTTCTTCTAGTTGTTCAAAAATGATATCTATCGCTTTCTTTTCGTTGCTAGGTTCAATTCCAGAGACGACATAAAGAAGACCGTAATGTGGAGAGTAGGAGCTGGAAGCATAATAAGCTAAGCTTTCCCGTTCGCGCACATTCATAAATAACTTAGAATGGGCATATCCGCCAAATACACCGTTGAAAATTTGCATTTTAGGAAAGTCTGGATCCCCAAATTTCACCGGTGTGCTAAAGCCCATGTGAAGCTTCCCTTGCTTCATATCTTGATATTCTTTTGTATATTCCTTTTCAGCTTTCGATTCCTCACTTAAACCTTGCTTTTGAGGAGTTCGATCTTTGAATTGGAATGCCATCTTCATTTTTTCTTCCATTTCTGCAACGTCGATATCCCCTGCGACATAAATGTCAATTTTGTCGTTGTTAATCATTGAATGATAAGCTTCTGTTAAGGATTCTGGTGTAATTTTTCTCACCATATCGATCGATCCACTTGCTGGAATGGAAGCGGGATGATTCGGTCGTAATATTTGGGTTAAACGTTGTTGTGCATAGCGAGTTTTATCGTCAAAAATTGATTCAATTCGTTGAATGACGATTTGTTTTTCCCGTTCGACAATCGAAGGAACAAATTGGTCATTTTCGAAATTCGGATTGAATACTGCTGTTTGCAATAAATCGATTACTTCGTTTAACACTGGATGATTGGATAAATACTGGTCGTTTACCGTTTCGACGTTCATGACGACAGTATGTTCTCCGCCGCGTTTAGATACATCAAAATAAAGCATCGTTCCGTATAAGTCGTCTAAGTGGCTACGAAACTCTGCTGATTTTTTAAACTTTCCATTGCTATGTTGCAATACGTTTGAAAGAACAGCCCTTTCAGCTGCGACTTTTGTTGTTAAAGGCGCTCTCCATTTAAAAGAAAAATTAACGGTTTTAAATTGCGTCGTTTTTCTTATATGAAGGGAAACACCTTCTGCTATTTTTGTCGTTTGAAACAAAAAAATTCCTCCTGACTACCCAATTTGTGTGTATAGTTGCCTCATAAAAGTAATTTTCTCAAGAGGCGCGATTTTATTCAAATTTAAGTGAAAATAGTCACTATTACTACTATACATGTCCTATTAACATTAATGCAAAAGTTTTCATTAAAAAGCAATATTTCCTTTAAGGAGGAAGGAGGGGGAAATAGAGGATAAATATAAAATATTATTTGTCGAACAGATTTATTAAAGGTTTTCCCAATCATCGTGCGTTCATCTATTGTATTCTTTTATTGTCGATGTTATTCTCCTTTGTAAAACTTTCCATCTTTTAGAAGTTGCATAAACGGCAAAAAGCCCGAGCACTTAATCTTATGATTTAAGCACTCGGTTGCTTTTACTTGATTCTCCGCTAATCTTGCAAATTCGTAATAAGCACTTGTCTCGGCCTACTTCCGTCTGGGGGACCAACGATTCCGCGGGCTTCCATTTGGTCAACGATTCGTGCAGCACGGGAATATCCAATGCGGAAGCGGCGTTGCAACATGGAAATCGATGCGGATTGCATCTCTACCACTAGCTGTACCGCCTCATCAAACAACTCATCCGTTTCCTCTTCAAAAGTTTTTTCAGGTTCATCTGTTGGAATCATCGTTTCATCATATTGGGCTTGTTGTTGAGAAATAACAAAATCTACTACCGTCTGCACTTCCTCATCGGAAACGAAAGCTCCTTGCACACGAATCGGTTTCGAAGTACCTGCTGGCATAAACAGCATGTCACCTCGCCCTAAAAGCCGCTCTGCACCACCTGTATCGAGAATTGTTCGAGAATCCACCGCACTTGAAACAGCAAAGGCAATGCGGGATGGAATATTCGCCTTAATGACCCCTGTAATGACGTCGACGGAAGGTCGTTGTGTGGCGATGATTAAATGAATTCCAGCTGCCCGGGCCATTTGTGCTAGTCGGGTAATCGCATCTTCCACATCGTGGGAAGCGACCATCATCAAGTCCGCCAACTCATCGATAATGACAACGATGTACGGCAACTTCGACATTTGATCCTCATTTTCTAAATTGTAACGCTCGACGAAACTGTTGTAACCTTTAATATTTCTTGTCCCTGTATGAGAGAATAAATCGTACCGTCTTTCCATTTCAGAAACGACCTTTTGCAATGCTTGGGAAGCTTTTTTTGCATCGGTTACAACTGGGGCAAGCAGGTGAGGAATCCCATTATATACATTAAGTTCAACCATTTTTGGGTCAATTAACATCATTTTTACTTCATGGGGTTTTGCCCGCATTAAAATGGATATAATAATCCCATTAATACAAACACTTTTCCCGCTTCCCGTAGAACCTGCCACTAGCAAGTGGGGCATCTTATTTAATTCGGCAAGGATGGCTTGTCCCGTAATATCTCGACCAAAGCCAATTAATAGTTTCGCATCCGGCTTATTATTTTCTTTTGACTCTAGCACTTCACGTAAAGTTACAATCGCAATTTCACTATTCGGCACTTCAATTCCTATGGCTGATTTTCCAGGAATCGGTGCTTCCATGCGAATATCTTTTGCTGCTAACGCAAGGGCTAAGTCATCTTGTAAACTAACAATTTTACTTACCTTTACCCCCACATCCGGCATCACTTCATATTTCGTCACAGCAGGCCCTAAATGAACTTGCGTCACTTTCGCCTTTACGCCAAAGCTTAACAATGTTTGTTCTAGCTTTTTCGCATTCGCTTGTATAAGCGTATATTCACCACTTTGATCGTGCTCTGGTGGAACATTGAGCAAATTCATCGATGGAAGGCGATAATCTTGATTTTCTACGTTATTTTCCACCGAATGTTGTATGACTTCTTCAATTGGTTCGCCTATATCTATGCTTTGTTCTTCCCGATCAACTTGCTCCTTTTGAATATTTTGAGTAAACGCGGAAATTATCGGTTCATCATCTTCTTCTATATCGTCTACCCGTTGAAATGCAGGTTCAAATGGTTCTTCCACTGTAGCAGCAATCTCATCTACCACCTGCTGCTCTTTCTTCTCTCTTTTTTTTCGACGACTTCCCTCGTCTTTACTCAAGGAACGTCCCTTTTTTCTTTTCTTCCGTGGCGAAAAAATCTTTTTAACATTTGGCAATTTTTCAGCAATTATTGGAACGAAGGCTTTGCCTGTAATTAAAATAATTCCGATTAAGAACATTAAAGTTGCTGCTACCCGCGCTCCCGTTGCACCAAATAAAATATGGAACATGCTAAAAAGTAGTGCGCCAATGAAGCCTCCACCAAGGGCATTGCTTCTGTTTATAATCCCCTCATCTTCCATTAATATTCGCCACGTTTCCTTCAGCACCGATTGGGACTGGAGGGCATCTCGGTGATACAATTCTTCAAAAAGCACACTATGGCTAAAAACCGTTAAACTGAAAGTAATAAAAAGGGCTCCTTGCACAACTCGATTCGTCAATGCAATTTTTTCCCGCTTAATCATTAAAAGGAGCGCGATAAATACCATAAAAAACGGAACTGCAAAGTGTAAA
>JAAYHP010000515.1 GCA_012735355.1 Lysinibacillus sp.
ATTACCTGATCTTGGTACTTGATAAATTCGAATAAATAGGTTAATAATTGAGGGTACAGACTTGTTCACTCCAATCTTGGTAGTTGTGTGTGTGGTAACCTCAATTAGCCTTAGATTTCAGGGGGGAGCTAGTCTTTTTTCTTTTATCCCTTAAAAATCAATGATTGTTAACCCATTTAATATAAAAAGTTTTTACAATACGTTTTGTTATATGGGGGAAAATTAATGTATAGAAGTATGCCTATAGCTAATTGGAAAATTGAACATGAACAAATAAAAAAATTACTCAATGAAGGTGCTTTAAGTGAAGCAAAACTTAAATTAGATAAACTATCAGTTTATAATGAAGGGTTTTATTCTCTTTATGCTAATTATTATTATTTAACTGGTAATTACGAAGAAGGGATATCCTTATTAGAAGAGGGTATGAAGCAGATACCCTTTTCTTTTGAAATTACATATAATTTAGCTCTTTTAAAAAGTTTAATTGGCGACTTCATTAACAGTTTATATTTATTTGCTAAATGTATTCGAGTCTCAACGAATTCAACTGATAAAAAAGATGCTTTAGAGCAATTTGTAGAGGTTATGGAACAACTAAAGCTCGACTCTAAACTATCAAATAGTGAAATAATGAAGCATATTGATGAAGCTAAAAAGATTATAAACGAGACGGATGAACGTGAGTATCCAATCAATCGCTTTAATGAAAGTTTGGTAGATAAAGTAGTCAAAGATCGTGAAAATAATTTATATCTCACAAAAATGTACAAATCATTTACCGTGAATAATGTAGATAATTTTACTCGATATTTCTTTAAAAATGAAATAATGCCAGGAACAACTACAGACTCTTACACAATAACTATTGAAAGTAATACAACTGTCCCCATTGGATTAATTGGTGAGTACGATGATGTACACGTCGAGGGGCCAGATTGTAATTATGTTTTTCCAAAAGATACATTAAATCCGAACCAGTTTAATTATTATACGTTTCAAATTCCTGGTGAATATAAATTTTCTTCTAATTTCCCATTTTTTATTGGAAAACCTATTCATCTAAAGCCTAAGAAAAATGATGTTCAAGTAATTGTTTCAATTTTTATTGATGGATTTGCTCAAAGTACTATAGAAAACAATTTTGAAAAATTGATGCCAAATACTTTTAGATTTTTTTCAAAAGGATATATAAACAATAATTGTTATACAACCGGTGATTGGACATTGCCTAGTGTTTCAGCAATTTATACTGGAAAGACTACAGTTAATCATGGATTATATCATCCCTTATATCACTATGAATTAAATAAGTATAATAGGCTTTTTACAGAAGATTTTAAGACAAATGGTTATTTAACCGCACAAATTAATAACGATTGGCGAGTTACGCCTACTTATGGATATATACAGGGAATGGATCGGATATTATACCAAAATTCAGTTGGTGGTTTTTTTGCTGGTGAAGTTATAGCTGAAACGATAGAACATTTAGAAACATTTAAAGATAATAATCATTTTTTATGGATTAGCTTGATGGATCTGCATGATGTTGCTGATGAGATTTATAATGATCTATATAGTCAAGTTCATTTACCTGCTGAAAATAGACAGAACAAAAATCTAGGTCCTACTTCTGTGTTATCTAAATATGATCCTGATAAAATAAAAAAATATGATGTAGAGCTGCAGCGTATTGATTTACATTTATCCAATTTGTTAAATTATTTAGAAAAGACATTTGGAATGGAAAATATTTTAGTTTCGTTATTATCTGATCATGGACAAACTTATTTAAAAGAGGACGAATTTTTGTTACATGAACCAAAAAGAAAAGTACCATTTATGCTAGCAGGAAGTAACATAGAACCAAAAGTAAGTAACGAAATCTGTTCAATCATTGATATTTTTCCAACTATGGCTAAAATAGCGGGAGTGGAAGTCGATAGCCAAGAAGGTAAAGTGTTGAAGGATTTTGGTGGAGAAGGAAGAGAATTTGCTATGACAGAAACACTTCATCCAGCACAACCTTACCTAGTAGCAATAACAGATGAACAGCATATATTTAGATTTCAAACAAAAGAAAACGTAACTAGTAACACTCTTATTGATTTAGAGTATTATGAAGCATGGTTATTAAATAAAGATACTTTAGAGGATGTAACAAAAGATAACATGGACAAGTTACAAATGTATTGTGACATGGTCATTGAGAGAGCGAGTAAGTTACAATTACAAAATTAAATTCTAGCATAGTGCTTTCATAAAATATGCTTTAATTCTCTTAAAATAGTTGGTTTGTCAAAGCTTTATTGATACAAGCCAATACAATTTAAAGGTGTAACTGTAAAATAGCGCCCACTTATTTGTAGTGGGCGTTTATTTTATGACTATTTATTTGATTTATCCCCAAATTTGGTGGTGTGGTCAGTATCACGAAACGTATTTTATATTGAATTGTGACAAGATATAATTTCTTCTTAATCATTCTTTTTTCTACAAAGTATAAATTTTACACAAACAATCCGATATAACTATTAGTAAGACTTATTCTTGTTCGGAATATTCAAGGAGGAATATTTATGCGCATATCAGCACAATCAGCTGTTGACACTTCATCAGTTGCGAAAGCTGTAGAAAGTGCCCCAGTTGAAAAAGTAAAAATGCAAGGAAGCAATGAGTCAACTTTGAACGAACAAAATAAAAATATCGACAACAAGGAATTTTCAGCCGAAAAGATACAACAAGCTGTTCAATCGATGAATGAATTTCTAGAAATTAATCAAAGCACTTCAAAATTCGTTTTTCATGAGGGCTTGGAACGTTATTATATCACTGTCGTAGACAAAGAAAGTGAAGAAGTTATAAAAGAAATCCCACCGAAAAAGTTGTTAGATGCTTTTTATGAAATGCAAAAATTAGTGGGAATGATTGTAGATGAAAAAATTTAACTAGAGCCGTTTGGGGGTAAAAAATAAGTCACAAATGAGAATCACTGGTTTAGCTTCTGGAATGGATATTGATTCAATAGTTGAAAAATTAATGCAAGCAGAACGCGCGCCACTAGATAAATTAGAACAACAGAAACAAACATATGAATGGACGAGAGATGCTTATCGCGATGTGAATACAAAATTACAAACTTTCGATACGTATATTGCTGACAATTTACTATTAAAAAGTTTTAATACGAAGACAGCAACTTCATCCATTTCTGCATTAGTAGATGCTACTGCAACTGGTTCAGCAACAGGAACTTTAACTATTGATGGAGTGTCTCAGTTAGCAACTGCTGCTCGAAAAATTGGTACCCAAGTGAATGCCACAGCTAATACTAAATTGAGTGACCTTGGTATAACTGGTAACGGATATTTTGAATTAAAAGCCATTAAAGCTGATGGTACAATGCCAACTGAAGCAACAAAAATTGAATATAGCGATTCAATGACCGTCTCTCAATTAATTTCTAAAATTAATAGTAGCGCTGCAGGAGTGACAGCATTATTTGAAAATGGTAGATTGTCTATTTCTGCAAAAAACACGGGAGATAATAAAGCTGGAGCAGAAGTAGAATTATATAACGATGGTCAAGATGTATTTGGGAAATTAGGTTTTGCTAATAATAATGGAGTGTTAGCAGATAACGGAACAAATGCGATCTTCCAAATTAACGGAATCGCCACTGAACGAGCTTCAAATAAATTTTCCATTTCCGGTTACAGCGTTACGTTAAAAAGCACATTTAATAGTTTGCAAACGATTGCCAATAAATATGAAGCGGCACAAACGGAATTAACGAATGCTGAAGCAACTTTGATGAGTAAGGAACAAAGTCTTGAGAATGCGCTAGAAGCTTATTACGGTAATGGTGCTACTGAAACACCTAGTTATACAACTGCACATAATAATGCATATGTAGCTGCGTTTGGAAATACTTTATCACTATCTCAGCAAGAATCGTATAATAAACTTGGAAGTGCCTTTTGGAAAAAATTATCCGAAGCAGAGATTGAGCTTATTACAACGAATGCTAGTAATTTAAAATCTGCTATTGAAGCTAGCGATTATACAAATTTAAAATCTTTATCTGATGATAAGATTGAAACTTTATCGAAATTATCTGAAGCGGAAATAAATGCTTTTCAATTACATGCAAATTATCAAGTTTACGGTACAAAGTTAAAAGATTTTGATGCAGATACAATTAATGCAATTCAAAATTTTGCTTTCGATAGTGATGATGAATTATCAAAAATTCATGAAGACATAAAAAACAATCCAGATTTTAGTGATGAAGTAAAAGATGTTTTAACATCATTAAATAAAGAAGACTTAACAAACTTACTTTCAACATCTCCTGCTACGTTAGCAATTTATCAACAAAAAGCTCAGGCGGACGATTTGAAGTCAAAATACAACAGTTTAGGAGACTCCTTCTTTAACGGTTTATCTCCTGAAGCAATTACAGTAATCAGCAACATTGATTTCACTCAAGAAAATGCTATTTCATCTATTGCGGATGAAACGTTACGTAATGAACTTAATAAATTAAATGAAAATCAAATAAAAGCATTAGATAGTTTATCTGCTGATCAATTAACTAAATTTAAAGACTTAGCCGAACAAAACATAAAAAGAAGCAATTACACTAAAGCTAATTCTGAACTAAATGCTGCTCAAACCCGTTTAGCGAATGCACAAAACACATTTGATACTGCAAAAGCAGATGCACAAAATGCTGGTATTTTAAACGGTGACGGAACGATTAATAATGATGCAGTGAATGCGGTAGGAACTGAAAATCCTGTTACTTTAACATCTACAACGAATATTGATGAAATTGTAGATAAAATTAAAGATTTTGTTAAAACGTATAACGGTTTAATTACGGAATTAAATAATTTAACGAAAGAGCAAAAATACCGCGACTATCAGCCTTTAACGAAAGCGCAACGGGAAGAGTTAGATGAAAAAGAAATTGAAAAGTGGGAAGAAAAAGCGAAGAGCTGTCTATTAAGAAGTGATTCGAATCTTCGAGAGGGCATTTCCAACATGCGTGCATTAGTTTATCAATCCAACCCAGCTGTTTCTAATCCGAAGTTTAATACTCTTTTCAGCATTGGTATCACTACAACTAAAAATTACAATGATGGTGGTACACTTGAAATTGATGAGGATAAACTTCGTAAAGCTTTAGAGGAAGATCCAGATGCTGTAACAGCCCTCTTTACAAACAACGGTAAAAAAGAAGATAAAGTGCTGGAAAACGGTGTTGAAAAAACAGTTGATTCTCGAGGCTATTTACAAAAACTTCGTGACACAATGACGAATATGAAAAATAAAATCGAGAAAAAAGCTGGCCGAGCAACAATGACTGAAAACCAATATACTCTCGGTAAAACATTGAGAGATTTAGAAAAACGTATTAATACTTGGACAGACAAATTAAAGACTATAGAAGATCGATATTGGAAACAGTTCACTGCAATGGAAAAGGCCATCAATAAAGCGAACATGCAAGCGAGCTTGTTCATGCCACAATATTAATCAAATGAAGGAGTTGATCAAATGGATTTAACAAATCAATTACTACAAGTATCAGCCAAGCTGTATCAACTCCTTTCCGATATCCCTAAAGGGGATGAACGGGATAGCTACATAGAGAGTATCAATAAGTTGTTAGATGAACGTGGGGAGGTTATAAAAGCTCTTCAGACTGAAGGATTTCAGATTAATCCTGAAATTAAAACTCACTCCACGCTCATTCAATTAGACAAAGGGATTCGCAATAGGTTGCAACTTGTGATGGATGAAGTGAAAAAAGATTTGAAAGATTTACAAAATGTTAAAAAACATGAACGGCAATATATGAATCCATACGAGAGTGTCAGAGTTATGGATGGTATGTATTACGACAAGAAAAAGTAAAATTTTGATTATTTATTTTTGGTAATCTGTGTTAAAATTTAACAAAAACATGTAGTAGTTTTTTGTTAAGAGTAAAGGGAGTGTCTTATATTGACATTGCAAAATAACGCTTTTAATGCGTACAAACAAAATAGCATCAATACAGCTTCTCCAGGTGAACTGACATTGATGCTTTACAACGGTTGCATAAAATTTTTAAACAAGGCGAAAAAAGCTATTGAAGAAAAAAACATTCAAGAACGTAATTATAATCTTCAAAAGGCCCAAGCAATTATTAGTGAGTTAATGGTCACTTTGAATATGGATTACGACATTTCGAAACAAATTTATCCATTATATGAATATATGAATCGTCGTTTAATTGAAGCGAATATTAAAAATGATGCTGAAATCGTCGATGAAGTGATAGGTTTAGCAACAGAATTCCGCGATACGTGGAAAGAAGTGATTAAACGCAACCGTCAACAGCAGTATCAAAATGCGCAACAAGTATAATCCGCTGAACAACACCTTACATCTAAATTTCCGTATGTAAGGTGTATTCTTTTTTCATAAAATAAATTAATAGAAATCGAAGCCTTACATTCTATCATTGGATGTAAGGCATTTTTTTATTATTTTTACATTTTTTATAGGCTTAAAGTTATTAAAATTCTAGAAAATTAAATATTGAAAATCGTCTGAAAGTAATGGAGGAAATAGTTATTATTATTGTGGATTTTTTCCTTTTATCACCCGATAATTATAATAAGAGGAGTATTTTGTGAGCTAAAGCTGAGTGCCTTATTGGGGGTATAGAATATTATGATGAAAAAATATAAACGTCAAGAAGGATTTCGTTTTGTATTCAATGTGCCAGTTGATGCACAATTTGCTGTTCTCGTTAATGGGAAACGGCAAGATTAAGTGATGCACCCATGTAAAATTATTGATATTAGCCCTCGAGGCATGAAAATTTATACCGAGTCACATATTGCAAATATCACGAAATATGCAAATGAATTATTGCAATTTGAAATTCATTTTATTTTAGATGTGACAAAAATTAAGGCGGTAGGACATGTGCGATGGAGCAAGCCGTATGGAACGGGTTCTTACTTTGGACTTTTCTTTAGAGATCAACCGGAAATAGAGGAATTAATCATTAGCGAAATGAAACGTCGTAGAAGAAAAGAAGTGTTCGCTAATCGATACATAGATTTTAAAAGTTTGTGAACATATTTTGTCGAATTGTAAAAAAGATTACATAAAAGTAGAAGGATTCTGAAATCTTATGTAGAATATAATTTACATAGGGTTAATAAAGGAGGAGTTTACATGTTAAACTTTAACATTCGTGGCGAAAACATTGAGGTAACTCCAGCTATTCGTGATTACGTCATTAATAAGGTCCAAAAAGTCGAACGCTATTTTAATGAAGGTGTGAATGCAAACGCGAACGTGAATTTGAAGGTCTACAATGACAAAAAAACAAAAGTGGAAATTACTATCCCACTGAAAAATTTAACTCTTCGTGCTGAAGAACGGCATGATGATATGTACGCAGCCATTGACCTAATTGTTGATAAACTCGAACGTCAAATTCGCAAACATAAAACAAAAGTGAATCGTAAATTCCGTGAACGCGAAGGCGTTGGTGTATACTTTGCTAACGAATTAGGCTCAAACAATAATAATGGTGCAGATGAAGAATTTGAAATTGTCAGAACGAAACAATTTGATTTAAAACCGATGGATCAAGAAGAAGCAATTTTACAAATGAATCTTCTTGGGCATGATTTCTACGTTTTCACTGATGCTGAATCTAACAGCACAAACATCGTTTACAAACGTAAAGATGGTAAGTACGGTTTAATTGAAACAAATTAATGAATATGAAAATCAGCTCTCTGCTAAAGGCAGAGGGCTTTTTATTTTGAACCAATAATTAAAGCAGAATTTTAAAGTTATAGAACTATAGCGAATCTGCGAATGTAGGATTTGCTGTAAATATAAATATTCATTTATTTACCAACACTTCCAATTAGTATATACTTTCAATTTTCAAAAAATAAAAATTTTGTTTACATAACATTTGTATATGTGGTAACCTAGTTTTATTACTTTATAAATAAATAATCTTTTAATTTTGAAAATTTAAAAATGGAGTGAGCAGATTGTCGAATGCAGCGAGTGTATCTTTCAATTCTATTCAGCAATCCGTAATAGATGTATTTGATGAAATTGTAGAAGTACGTAAAACTTTACATAAAATTCCGGAAATCGGTTTTGATTTGCCTAAAACGTCTAAGTTTATTCAAAATTTCTTAATTGATTGCGGAATTGAAGTAGAGACAGGG
>JAAYHP010000516.1 GCA_012735355.1 Lysinibacillus sp.
GACATCACTCCTTGTAAATGTGGTTTTGGTCGATTACATTTTACCAGAGTTTTGTCACTGTCTCATTTTTTTGTGCAAAAAAATTGGTGCTGGTTTTTACTCACCAACACCAAATATTATAGAGCCTATAAAAGTAAGAGATATGGAAAGCATCTCTTACTTTTTTTATACTATTTCATATATTAATATTAAATACTATCGATATATGTTAAAATACTTTCGTCATAGTCATTATTTGTTATTCGTTCTAGCATTCCGCTAAGTAAGGGTGATATTGTTGAAACAATCTTCAAATCAAAATTGTTATTTCAACAATTTTGAATCTTTATTTTATTTAAATGTAGATGCAATTTTTGCAATAAGTTTAGATGGGAATGTGTTGAAAGTGAATTATTCCGCTCAAAATTGGAGTGGTTATAGTGAAGAAGAATTATTGAATACAAACTTTTTTCAATATGTAAATGAAGAGGAACAAAATAATGTAAGGCGTTGTATCGAATCTGCATTAAATAAAGGATTTGTATTATGTAGATTTACTTTTCAAACAAAAGATGGTAAACGAAAATACTTTAATGCAAAATTTATCCCGATTGATGAGTCGGATTGTCAAAAGGGATTATTTATTGTTTTACACGATATAAGTGATCTTTCGGAAAAATATCATGAGAGTGAAAAAAACTTTAAAATCATTGCTGAAAACGTTCAAGATGTCGTTATATTATTGAATGATAAATTAGAATATTTATATGTTTCTCCATCAAGTAAAGACGTATACGGATTTAGCCCTGATAGCATCAATGATGAAGTTCCTGAACCTTTTTTTAATATTCATCCAGATTATGTAAAGGCTCTTGAAGAGGCATTTTACAAAGCTACAGTAGATGGGAAACCATTCCAGTTATTGTTAAAAGCTCTACATGTTGAACGGGGATGGATTTGGACTGAATTAAAGGGAACACCAGTTTTTGACCAGCATCAACAATTTCGTCATATGGTATTTATTGCAAGAGATATGTCGAAACAAAAGGAATATGAAGAAAAGCTAAAATATTATGCTTACCATGACGCTTTAACTGGGTTGCCGAATCGTCGTTATATTCGCAAGTGTATTTCTAAGGCAATGGATCAATTAAACGAAGAAGATAAGAAATTTTCAATCGTTTTATTAGATATTGATAACTTTAAAAATATCAATGATTCTTATGGGCATGAAGTAGGAGATAAAGTGATTGTCGAATTTGCAAATAGAATTCAAAAAGCCTTTGAAGATGTCGGTACCGTTGCTAGACTCGGAGGCGATGAATTCATTGCATTATTACATGATGTACAATCAGAAGAAGATTTGAGGGCAACGATTGGAAAGGCAAAGCAAGCTTTATGTAAAGAAATTGATTTATACGTAAATACGACCATTTCTATCACTATAAGTATTGGTGTATCGATTTGTAAAACAAAGTATAAGAAAGCATCTGATTATATTAAGAATGCGGATCAAGCATTATATCGGGTTAAAGAAAAAGGAAATAATCAATTTCATTTTAATTATTTATAGCGATAGTAAGGAGGAATCCTTACTATTTTTATTTATTTGCAATTTTTTAGTACAATAATGCTGTAGGAATGGAGGAGTTTTCATGTACCCAAATTGGATACTACAGCGAGCAAATTTAACAC
>JAAYHP010000517.1 GCA_012735355.1 Lysinibacillus sp.
CTTCAAGCAAGCCGTTCACAAAAAACACGGGTGACGCTCGATAACTTGTTTGAACAAATGTCCCAAGGGGAAATGAAAGAACTTAACATCATTGTGAAAGCTGACGTACAAGGTACGGTAGAAGCGCTAGCTGCTTCATTAATGAAACTTGATGTGGAAGGCGTCAACGTAAAAATTATTCATACAGGTGTCGGTGCAATTACCGAGTCTGACATTACTTTAGCTGCAGCATCCAATGCGATTGTAATTGGATTTAACGTTCGTCCTGACGTAAACGCAAAACGTGCGGCTGAAGAAGAAGGAGTACAAATCCGTCTGCACCGCGTTATTTATAAAGCCATTGAAGAAATTGATGCAGCGATGAAAGGGATGCTTGATCCTGAATTTGAAGAAAAAATTATCGGTCAAGCGGAAGTTCGTCAAACGATTAAAATCTCTAAAGTGGGTACAATCGCAGGTTCCTATGTGACGGAAGGTAAAGTGACTCGCGATTCTGGCGTTCGTATCATTCGTGATGGTATTGTCATTTACGAGGGAGAACTGGAATCTTTAAAACGCTTTAAAGATGATGCAAAAGAAGTGCAAAAAGGTTACGAATGTGGTATTCAAATTAAAAACTTCAATGATATTAAAGAAGGTGACATTATCGAAGCCTTCATTATGGAAGAAATTGAGCGAGTATGATCGTATACGTTGAAGTGGAATTTTTAATTCCAGATTCCCATTCTTTAAAAGAAAAGCGGGCCGTTCTCCAACGAATGATTACGCGAACAAAGCAAAAATTTAATGTTTCAGTTGCAGAAATTGATCATCAAAATGTGTGGCAACGTACAAGAATTGGGATTGTTACCGTTGCCTCATCCACAACTGTAGCTGACCGTGAAATTGATCAAGTGCTTTATTTTTTACAATCCAATCCATCTTGGGAATTATTAGAAATCTCCCGAGAGTATTTATAAAGAGGTGACAACATGTCTCTACGTTCCAATCGTGTTGCAGAACAAATGAAAAAAGAATTAGGCGACATCATTTCTCGTAAAGTGAAAGATCCTCGCGTTGGATTTGTCACGGTAACAGCTGTAGAAGTAACAGGGGACCTTTCACAAGCAACCGTTTATTTTACAACTTTAGGAAATGAAGAAGAACAAGATGCAACAATGAAGGCATTAGAAAAGGCGACTGGTTTTATTCGCTCAGAAATCGGTCAACGTATTCGTTTACGTAGAACACCTGAAATTACTTTCAAGTTCGATTCGTCCATCGAATACGGTAACAAAATTGAACAATTATTGCGATCTTTAAAGAGTGACGATGAATCGTAATATATATTTGAAAGAGCCTGCAACTGCATAACCATGCAGGTAGGCTCTTTTTATTTTAAATAATTGGGGGTTACATTAGTGGATGGCATTTTACCGTTATGGAAAGAACGAGGTTTAACTAGTCACGACTGCGTTTTTAAACTAAGGAAAATATTGAAACTGAAAAAAATTGGCCATACAGGAACACTCGATCCAGAAGTTGAAGGGGTATTACCAATTTGTATTGGACAAGCTACAAGAATTGCTGAATATTTAACGGATGCAGGGAAAACTTATGAAGCTATTGTAGCAATCGGTAAGTCAACGACCACGGAAGATAGTGAAGGTGAGACAGTAGAAGAAGATTCAACTTACAAAAGGATCTCCCGGGAACAAATTTTACAAGCCCTATCTCAACTTACTGGTGAAATTGAACAAATTCCCCCGATGTATTCAGCTGTAAAAGTAAAAGGCAAAAAACTATATGAATATGCACGACAAGGGATAGAAGTGGAACGCCCTTCCCGCAAAGTAACAATTTATGAATTACAACTCCTTAGTGAAGAAGAGTTTTTCGAAGGAGAAGAAATTACTTTCAACATAAGAATTAAGTGTAGTAAAGGTACGTATATCCGTACCCTTGCAGTACAAATCGGTGAACTATTAGGTTATCCAAGTCATATGGCAAAACTCGTTCGAACGGCTTCAGGGAATTTTACCGAAGAAGATTGTGTGAAGATCAGCGATGTGGAAAAAGCTGCTCAAGAGGGGACGGTTGAACAGTTGATACTTCCTTTAGAAACAGCTTTATCCTCTTATCCATTTATCGAAATTGAAGAATCAAATGAAAAACAAATTTTTAATGGACAAATTTTAGAAGTCCATTCATTATTAAAACATAATGAAAAAATTGTTTTTAGCCGAAATGGGAAGGCTATCGCGATTTATAAAAAACATCCAACGAAGTCGGGAATGATGAAGCCAGATAAAATGTTCCCAAACTATTCCTAGGAGGAAAAAAAATGAATGTAGTTCATTTAAAGTATCCATATCAATTGAATAATGTTGATCCATCCACTTCTTATTCCTTAGCAGTCGGCTTTTTTGATGGTGTACATAGAGGGCATCAAACGG
Source organism: Lysinibacillus sp. (assembly GCA_012735355.1). Taxonomy (GTDB): domain Bacteria; phylum Bacillota; class Bacilli; order Bacillales_A; family Planococcaceae; genus Ureibacillus. The sequence goes on from JAAYHP010000517.1 coordinate 2,436, forward strand.
TGATTAATGCAGCGATTGAAAAAGCAAAAGAATTGAATGTGCAAAGTGCGGTTATGACTTTTGATCCCCATCCTTCGATTGTATTAGGAAAAAGTAATGAAAGAATATTTTACATTACCCCTCTTTCTCAAAAGTTGGAGATTTTAGAAGAATTAGGTGTTGATACGACGTTTGTCGTGCAATTTACTTC
>JAAYHP010000054.1 GCA_012735355.1 Lysinibacillus sp.
ACTTAGAAATTTATAGAAAATTAAAAGTATTTTATAAAATAAAGGGGGAGTTTTATGCGTAAATACAACAAAGTCATTTCATCAACTATTATTTTTCTATTATCAAGTAGTATTATTTTAGATTTTGAGATAAAAGCAAACAATGAAGAGTTGTCGGAAACAATACATATCGAAACGAATCAAGAAACTCCCTTTAAAGATGTAAATGGCTCTTACTGGGCTTATGTTCCAATTATGGAACTGGTGAAAAGCGGCTATATGGAAGGGTATGAAGATGGTACCTTCAAGCCTAACAATTATGCGACCCGTGCAGAAGCAGCTTCCGCCATTGCAAGATCCCTTAATATTCCACTAGATGATGATTTTCAATTAAAGGCAAAGGATCTTTCTCCTAGCCACCGATATTATAAAGAAATTCAAACATTGGCTAAAATTGGCGTCATCGATAATAGCGATTATTTTCGTCCGGAAGAACCCTTAACGAGAGCTCAAATCGCAAAAATGTTAGCCCTCGCTTACGACGTGGAAGTAGACGAAGTGAATTACACGTCTTTCGAAGATATTCCGGATGATTTTTGGGCAAAACATTTTGTTGAATCATTAGCAGATGTAGATATTATACAGGGAACGACGGATACTACCTTTTCTCCATATGATTACGTTACAAGAGCCCAGCTTTCCGTTCTTGTAACAAGAGGAATTGAATTTCAGAAAAAAATTGAAGGACACCAACTAGCCTATGATTATTTATCTAAAGATTACATCTTGACTGTCAATACTTCTATCGAATGGACAAATGAAGTCGTTCAATTAGTAAATGAGGAAAGGGAAAAAGTTGGTGTACAACCGCTAACACATGATGTTGAGTTAACTCAACTAGCAATTATTAAAGCCCAAGATATGGTTAAAAGGAACTATTTCGAACATTATTCACCGTACTATGGACATCCATGGGATATGGCGACATTATTCGACTATGAATTTACAAGATTTGGCGAGAATATCGCCCGGAATTTTAACAATCCTAAAGATGTGGTTGCAGCGTGGATGGCATCAGAAACTCATAGAGAGAATATGTTGCGGGAAAATTACACAAATATCGGAGTAGGTATTAAAGCGGATGTTAATGGGAATTATTATTGGGTTCAGTTATTTTCTAGTAAATAAGTGTCAAAAATTAGTTTCAAATATTACAAGAATATTACAAAGAGCGTTTTTTATTTCATAAAATTTTCTATTAAAAGTGCCGAATTTCCTGCATAGGTAGGGATTTCGGCATTTTCTGTTATATACCAAAAAAGTTACACAATTGAAAAGTTACAAGGATAAAATCTATGATAGTCTATTAACTGTGAGTGGAATGTAACGGATAAAGAATTTAAAGATTTGAAAGGGGCCAAGTGTCGGTGAAGAAAAGATGGTTATTGCCTATTTTTGCATCATTCATGATCGTTTCAGGAATCGGTGCAAATGCGGCGGAAGCAGCAACAGTAGAAGAATTAAAAGAAACAGCAACTCAATATTTAGGTGCACCATATAAGTACGGTGGAACAAACATTAGTACAGGTATCGATTGCTCTGGTTATACGCGCTACGTATTTTCAAAATTTGGCATTGACTTAAAACGTTCTTCAAGAGATCAATATACACAAGGCACATCTGTCGCTAAAAGCGATTTACAACCTGGGGACTTAGTGTTCTTTAATACTTCAGGTAAAGGCATTTCCCATGTTGGAATTTATTTAGGTGATGGTAAATTCATTTCAGCTACAACTAGTGACGGAGTGGATATTGACGATATCGACGACCCGCACTATTGGGGTTCTAGATATGTTGGTGCTAAACGTGTAGCCACATTCACTGATGAACAAGCTGAAGAAGTTAAAGAAGCAGCTATCGATTTTAGTGTATACGCTTCCCGCGGTGAAACGGCTCTTCGTATAGCAGAAGCTTTAAAATTAGATACATCTGACACAGCTTCACCATTTGTTGACGTAAAACCAGATTCAAAATATGCAGGTGCAACGACTGCACTTCAAAAGTTAAACATCTTCACTGGTGATGAAAACGGCAAATTCAATCCAGGCTCACCAATTACACGAGGCCAACTAGCAAAAGTGTTAGTTGAGGCTTACAATTTAGAATTACAAGACGATGTTGAAGTTTCATTCTCCGACCTTCCAACTGACCATTGGGCATATGAATATGTAGTAATTCTTGCTTCAAACGGCATTACTTCTGGTCAAGAAGATGGAACATTCGGTGTGGATGAATATGCAACATTAGAACACTTGGACGCTTTCCTTAATCGTATAAATGCTCAATAAAATAATTAAATTGCTACCAACATTATTTCTTGTAGGATATGAAATAAATTTATAAAAGAGAGGATTATCTTTTCCTCTCTTTTTTTATATAATGTTAATAAATTAGTTTTTTTGTTGAAATTTAGGTAATCAGGTAGAAAAGGCTGATGAATGTATATATTTCTTTTGATAGAATAAAATAACTAACTTGTGAAGGGCGGGAAATGAATTGTCTATTAAAAGAGCGAGTCTTTTATTGGTAGTTTTTATTTTTTCCATTTTTAATATACATACGGCGAATGCAAAAGAACATTTTGTAGATGTACCGACATCTTATGATGCCTACGAAGAAATTCAATATTTAGTTGGGCTAGGGGCTATAAAAGGCTATAAAGAGAAAAACGGTACTTACTATAAACCGCATAACCCTGTAACGAGAGGACAAGCGGCGAAAATGGTGATAGTTTCGAAAGGCTTAAGTCCAATTGTTGTTTCAGAGTCTTCCTTTACAGATATTGAAGCGGGAACAGAGCTTTCAAAATATGTAGAACGAGCGGTAAGTGAAGGCTATTTTTCATCATATAAAGATAAAGAATTCGGTCCATACGTTAACTTGACTCGTCAAGAAATGGCAAAAGTATTAGCCCTTGCCTTTGACTTGGATGTAGATCAATATGCGAATTTATCTGTGCCGTTTAAAGATATTACGCCAAAGCATCCATACTATAAGTATATTGCAGCGATTTATTATAACGGAATAACAAAGGGAAGTCCTTCAGGCAATGGTCGCGTCTTTATGCCTGAAAGCACTGTTACTCGAGGACAATTCGCATCCTTTATCGCACGAGCGAAGGAGGAGAAATATCGCTTAGATTTACCTGTTCAAGGTGTGAAAGTTCCAAATGAAGAAGATGCAATAGGTACCGTTGTAGCAACGGCAGATTATTTAAATGTACGCACGTCAACAAATACGTCTAGCAATGCAAATCGCATCGGTCAAATCAATACTGGGGACAAGCTTCCTCTATTTGAAATTCAAAATGGTTGGTACAAAGTGTTATACAACGACCAATATGCTTATATTTCTAGTGACTACGCTCAAGTGGTAGATAATACAGGAGAGCCCCTTGGAAAAATAGAAAAAGAAGTTATTGCTACGGGAATAGTAGAAGTTTATAAATCAAACAACTCTACTGCAAAAGTTTTGGGTACTTATAATGAAGGCGATAAAATCCCTGTTTATAAAAAGGTCGGTGGATGGTGGTACTTAACAGAGATTAATGGTCTACCTGGTTA
>JAAYHP010000518.1 GCA_012735355.1 Lysinibacillus sp.
TAGTTGATGAGGGTATTGAACGTTGTATTAAACTCGGTGCGAAAAAAATAATTATGCTTCCATATTTTCTATTCACAGGCATTTTAATCGAACGAATGAAAAAATATTGTGAGCGTTTCAATGAACAATACCCGAACGTAAAAATAGAGATTGCACATTATTTTGGAAATCATCCACTTTTAAAATCAGTGATCATTGAGCGAATGGATCAAGCACTAAATGGACACTCAAAAGGTGTTAAGGACTTGGAGAATATTCAAAGGTTAAAGCAATTGGGACTCATTTCTCATCATCATCATGACCATGAACATCATCATCATCATGATGAAAAAACGGAAGTGAAACCATGATTCTGTTTTTAGCAGGTACAAGCGATGCACGAGAGTTAGCAATTTTGTTAAAAAAGGAAGGCTTCCCCCTAATAGCCACTGTAGTAACAGAATCTGCTGCAAATAGACTTACTGATGAAGGAATCAATGTAAGAGTTGGTCGCTTAAATGAAGAAAAAATGTTTGAATTTTCAAAGAAAAATGGGGTGACTGCAATTGTTGATGCAAGTCATCCCTTTGCAGAGGAGGCGCATAAAACAGCGAAATCCGTAGCGGAACAATTAAAAATCCCATATATACGATACGAAAGAGAACAATCAAAGCTAGAACAAGACTCTATTATTTATGTTTCAACTTACGAAGAAGCAGCGGAACTCGCAGCAAAGAAAAAAGGAGTTGTCATGTTAACAACCGGCAGTAAAACATTAGAAATCTTTGCGAAAAAATTATTGCCACTAAATGATGTTCGCGTAATTTGCAGAATGCTTCCCCGAATCGATAATATGCAAAAATGCGAACAACTTGGCTTCCCTCAAAAAAATATTGTAGCAATGCAAGGACCTTTTACAAAAGAGTTAAATACTGCCTTATTTAAGCATTTCGGAGTGACACTCATGATAACAAAGGAAAGTGGAAAAGTTGGTGCTGTTGATGAAAAAGTAGAAGCTGCAAAAGAATTAGGGATTGAGACGATTGTGATTACAAGACCAAATATACAATTTGGCAATGAGTTTCACAAAATGGAGGAAGTTGTAGAATTCTTAAAAATACAAAGAAACGAGGGTGTGCTATGAATTTTAAACCGATTACGGTAGAACCGAATAAAATTTATGATTATAGTTTTGCCATTATTGAAGAAGAGATGGGTGAACATCATTTTTCTGAATTGGAATGGCAAGTCGTGCGTCGAATTATTCATGCTTCAGCAGATTTTGAATTAGGAAGGAGTGTTGTATTTTCTCCTGGTGCAGTTGAAGCAGGCATCAAAGCAATTCGAGAAGGAAAACATGTGATTGCCGATGTTCAAATGATTGTCAGCGGCTCAGGAAGGAAACGATTTCAAAAATATGGCGGAGATTTGCATTGCTATATCGGTGACGAAGATGTGGCACAAGAAGCAAAAAAAGAAGGAGTTACACGGGCAATTATGTCCATGAGGAAAGCTATCCGTGAACATGTAGGAGGAATTTATGCGATTGGTAATGCTCCTACAGCCTTATTAGAGTTAATTCGCCTTATCAATGAAGGCATCGCAAAACCCGACTTAATTATTGGGATGCCTGTCGGATTTGTTTCCGCAGCTGAGTCGAAAGAGGAACTTTTAAAACTAAAGGGAATACCTTATATCACAAATGTTGGTCGTAAAGGAGGTAGCACGGTAACCGTTGCCGCATTAAATGCTATTTCGATTTTAGCTGATCAGGTGTGAGGTATATGCAAAAACAGAAAAGAAAAGATCCTTCTGAACTTAGGGAAGGTTATACAACGGGTGCTTGTGCAACAGCATGTGCTAAAGCGGCATTAATCGCATTAATCACAAAGCTAGAACAAAAAAAAGTAATGATTCATCTGCCTGTGGGAAAAGATGTTGAATTTTCAATCGAAAAATGTGAAATAAGAGATATTGAAGTAAAATGTTCCGTAATAAAAGATGGTGGAGATGATCCTGATGCAACTCATGGAGCAATTATTGAAGCAACTGTTTCTTGGAGAAAAGACAAGGAAATTTTTATTGATGGCGGCAAGGGAGTAGGCCGAGTAACAAAACCTGGATTACCAATTGAAGTGGGACTAGCTGCCATTAATCCCGTTCCACGTAAAATGATTCAAACAGAAGTTGAAAAAGTCTTACAGCAATATGAAATTGAAACTGGAGTATATATTATCATCACTGTCCCCGATGGTGAAGAAATTGCTAAAAAAACATTAAATAGTCGTCTTGGCATCATTGGAGGTATTTCAATTTTGGGAACAAGGGGAACAGTTGTTCCTTTTTCCAACGCCGCTTATATGGCAAGTATTGTACAAGCAATATCTGTAGCAAAAGCAGCGGGTAGTGAACATCTTGTCTTTACAACTGGTGGAAGAAGTGAAAAATTTGCCATGAGCATGTATGGCGAGCTTCCTGAAGTTGCTTTTATTGAAATGGGAGATTTTGTTGGTTTTTCAATGAAACAGTGCAAACAATTAGGCATTCCGAAAGTATCTTTAGTCGGGATGATGGGGAAATTTTCAAAACTTGCCCAAGGTTCCATGATGCTTCATTCAAAAGGTTCTCAAGTCAATTTTGAATTTCTTGCATCCATTGCTAGAGAAAGTGGCGCTACCAATGAAAGTGTTAGACAAATTCTTCAAGCAAATACAGCAAATGAAGTAGGGGAAATCATAAAAGAACAAGGATGTATAGAATTTTTTGACAATTTATCGGAACTTTGCTGTAAAGAAATCTTAA
>JAAYHP010000519.1 GCA_012735355.1 Lysinibacillus sp.
AAACACCTTCGATTATTCTAATAGCGAGTAATCGAAGGGTTTTCTTTATAACCGAGATATATAACTGTGCATGCCAAAAACCACTAACGAGAATTAGTGGTTTTTAATATTTTTTTGATTATTCATGTATTTTTTATTCATTTCAAAAATATTAGATATAATTTTCATCGTATTTAAATATATATACTATTAAGTTGTGTCCATTTTATTACGAAAAATTGAAAAAATTTAAACAAGGGGGAGTGAAATGGAATTGTCAATATTCATAGTCATAGTCGGTATTTTTATTTTATCCATCCTTTCACAAGGATTTTTATATATGCGAACAAAAAAACAAGAAAAATCGAGGGAATATAAAGAAATTAGTCAGCAATTAATTTTACCTTATTTAAATGAAGTAGTATTATTTATTGATGTCAAAACGGATCATCGGAAAGAAACTGGAGTACAAATGCTTGAAGTCAACGCAGAGGAAGTAATTGCAAGAATTCAGGAGAAGATTAGTTTCGGCAATGCTAAATTAATGAACGCCCTTTATCGATATTATCATGCGGTGGCATATTTTGAAGGACGGGGAGAAGCAAAGAATTTAGCGACATATGAGGTGTTTTATCATTATTTAGCCCATGCTTACAACACAATTGAAAAAAGCGAGTTGAAAGATGAACAACTGCTCGATACGATACTAAAAAATCAAAAGATTTATGGTATCGCTTTCGTATTAACATCCATTTTAGGGAACGATGAAGCAATTAAAATCATTTCTCATAAGTGGCTTTGGAGTCACAATTTTTTAAACAAAGTATCCATCCATTTATTGGATGACTTAATAAATAATTACAACAACTCAACAATGGAAGAACATAAATTGTTGAAGTTTTTAAGCATCATTAAACAAGATTTCCATGAATCACCCGAAATTGATCGCTTCCAAGAGTTGAAAAATTATTTAGAAGAGGCATTCGTCATAGTTGAAAAACGTTGGTTGAACTATAGCGCAAATCAGTACTATTAATTTAAAGAAAGCAAGGTGGAGAAATGAAAGCATACATCTTAAGACTATCATTTAAAGGAATTGAACCAGAAGTTTGGAGAAAAATTATTATACCGGCGGGGGCAACATTTAATCGACTCCATGAAACAATTCAGTATGTAACGAATTTCAAAAGTTACATGGAACCTTATCACAATTTTCGTTTTCCGTTAGAAGATGTTGTAATTACAAATAGTGAAGCACTTATTGAAGAAAAAGTATTTGATGGTAAAAAGGTAAGACAACCTACTCGTATTAAAATAGATGCATATTTAGAAAAGTATGGTGGGTTACTTTATCAATATGATTTTGGAGATAATTGGGAAATCACTATTGATTTGCAAGATACGGTAGAGGATTATTATTTTGGCTTCCCGACACTTCTTGATGGTGGTGGAATAGCGCCGCCAGAAGATGTAGGTGGACCAGTTGGATATATGGAGTTTTTAAAGATTATTCAAGACCCAACTCATCCTGAATATACATTTAGAAGGGAATGGGCTGAAAAGGTTGGGTATAAATCTTTAGATATAGAAAACATTAATTCAATATTAAAACACGTGAAATTTAAAAAGACTGAATGGGAACATGTCCATCATGAAAATTACTTAATCATTTCCGATAAATATCGAGGTTCTGAAGTTGTTGATGCCGAATCGATTGCAAATAAGGAATTGATTGTTGATTATATTATTAGTTGTACAAACCTTTATGGTATTGTGCCTAAACATATTGTGATTGATATTTACAATTCCCGAAATAGGTCGAAAATTTCGAATAAAGAATTACAAGCGATTATAACAGAACCTAACTATAAAAAGATTCTTGAGAAGTTTCATATCATTGTTGTAAGGGATCGATTTGTTCATGAAATACTAGATAGAGTCAAACTAATTGAACCGCTAGAGCAAGCGACGATTGGTAAGCCTTATTACATTCCAGATCGGGAAGAACTCCTTCGATATAAGGATGAATTATATTATGAAAAAACAAGACACCATCGTCATTTAGCTAATATGATGGAAAGGGATTTCCGTAACGAAATCAAATCTATACAAGAAGAAATTGATAATCTCGTAGCAGAATTAAAAATAGTAAATAGCAACTTTAATTTAATTATTCGAAATTTCTTAAGTAAGTTTCAATTTCATGACATCAATCATGTGAATGAATATACAAGAGTAATTTTAGAGATTTCTAATACAACGAAGATTTGGGAAAACCGCGGCTATTCACCAAAAGAATTGTCGGATTTAACTAAACCAAAACAAGTAAAAGTGTTGGCAGGTGTAAAAATCGGCCGAAATGACCCGTGTCACTGTGGCAGCGGAAGGAAATACAAAAAATGTTGCGGTAGATAAAAAAGAGCTTCTAAAAAGTCGTTTTAGAAAAGTAGAAGTTGGGGCAAAAGTAAAAGAGGTTGGGACATAAGGCTAATTTAATTAAGAATTAGTGGGGAAAAATATGATGTGCATCGAAAATTGATTGGAGTGAAGGGCGACTCCACTGGGAACAGCCCGAGTCTCGATACCCAGCAGGATCGAATGCGACGAGAAGGATCGAGTCGGGCCCGGGGAAAGCGTCCCCGGAACGGAAATCAATTTTCAGTTAAATATCAAAAACTCATCATTTTCTCTTAGAGAAAGTGATGAGTTTTTACTTTTGTCTAAACCTCTTTAGATTTAACTCTCTTTAACTTTATCTAATTTCAATTGAGCCGCTAGAAACATCCAGTTCAATATGATGTGTTCCAGAACCGTGAGTCCCCTTTAAGCCATTTTTACTTCTTTCCTCATTTTCAAGAGGGAATTTACTAAAAATATTTCCGCTAGACACTTTTCCACTCAATGTAAAATCACTATTATCTGGCAATTTTAAAACAATCTTTCCAGAACTTACTTCTGCTTCAATATCATTAATTAATTCATCCATTTGTATTGATATATTTCCTGATGAAAGGTCTATATTTAGTTTTCCAGCAAAATGTTTCATATCAATATTCCCCGAACTTACATCTAGATCAGCTTCTCTAGCCTTAATTGAATTCAATTGAATATTTCCTGAACCGACATCTAGGCTAAGATTATTTAATAACATATCCTTTGAGGAGCTTGAAAATTCAATTTTACCGGAGCCAACATCCAATTCCAAATCTCTATCATAGTCTTCAGGGATAGTAATTACTAGTTCTCTATTCCCGAAGAAATTGAAAAATTGGAACCAAGGTCGATTGTATTCAATTTCAATCGTATCCCTTTTTTGTGAAAGGGATAAAGAACCTTTTCCTTTCAACTTTGCTTCCACAAAATCTTGTTTTTCTGTAACAATTGTTGCATTTACATTATCTATGTCTATTTCTATTACATCGATTTTATTTGATAATTCCAATCGTTGTTCTTTTGATGAAAACCATGATGGACCAAAAATAACTAAACTCATACTCAGTAGAATAATAATTATAATTAAAATTGTTTTTTTCACAGGAAACCTCCCACTTTTATGTTGTTAACTACATATTAGTTTAAGAGGAGGTTGGATACAACAAACTGTAGTTTGATTTCTTACTAGGACTTGCGATGTAGAAATACAAAAAAGACTGCAACTCGCAGTCTTTTTAATTAAATTTCTTTTTTATATGTCAGGTGATGGAGGTGCTTCTTCTTCATTATTGTTCTCTTCATTAGCGTGAGGAGTTTGAACAGGATGGGCATCTTCAATTATTGTAATTGGACGCATCATATCGTGATCTTCATGTTCGAGTAAGTGACAATGCCACATATAATATCCTACATGATCTTTCCAATGCATGATTACTCTCGTTACCATTCCACTAGGCGCCTGTACGGTATCTTTCCATCCCCGTTCATAGTCAAAAGGAGGCTCTGGATCTCCGGTCAATTCAAGGATTTCCCCATTGCTTTCCTGATATAATTCTAAATTAAAAGGTGTTCTATCGAGAATTTTAAATTGTACTAAATGAATGTGCATAGGATGAGGTATTGGCGTTGCATTAATAAATTCCCATATCTCAATGCTATCTAAAGAAGGTTTTTCTGAACAAGGATCGTGGTACATCTTGTTGTCTAACATCATCATAATTCTGCCGTACTGATCTTCTCCGATGGATAAAGGTAACTTTCGAATGATGTGAGCGTGATGTTCATGTAAATCCATCGCTTCTGCAAGTTTTGTTGGAATTTCACTCGTATCTTTTCCTTTGAGTAGACGGTTTACATTGAACTGCATAATATCTCGCTTTAGATCATCTTCCTCTAACAGCGCATTAATTAATCTTATCTTCTCTCCTTTGAAAGAAGAAAAGTCCACAATGACATCTACCCGCTCTGCCGGCATTAACTCAATCGAAGTTACTTCTACAGGAGCATCTAAGAAGCCGCCATCTGTGCCGATGAGGTGGAAAGGTGCTCCGTTATCTAGCTGGATTCTGTATGTGGAACCGTTGGAGCCATTTAATATGCGGAAACGATATTTCCTCGGTTCTACATTTAAATTTGGCCAAACTTTTCCGTTTACGACCATCATATCTCCATTGAAAAAAGGAACGATTGTTGGAATAAATGGGGCTGGAATTGGAAAACCTGCATCTTCTGGTGGTCTGTCAGGATAAAATAAGGAGCCATCTTCGTTGAAGGATTTTTCTTGAAGAAGTAGCGGATATTCATATTCTCCCTTTGGCAAGTTTAACCGTTCTTCTAAAGCATCGCGAATGAGATAAAATCCGGTTAATCCTGCATATACGTTGAGTCTCGTCATGGCCATTGTATGGTCGTGATACCAAAGGGTTGCTGCTGGTTGGTGGTTTGTATATTCATGAACTTTTCTGCGGAACTTAGGACCTGTAAATTCATAATTTTGTGTATACCAAGCTTCAGGATGACCATCGCTTTCCCAAAAGACGTTGGCGCCGTGCACATGAACGACTGAACGTACTTCCGGGGAGTCGCCTACACCGTGAAGGGTGCGATCGACTGGTAAAAAGTGCTTCTTTGGAAGTTTGTTCAAGTATTTTACGTATAATTTTTTGTCTTTTCGAGCTTCAATAGTTGGACCAGGATATAATCCATCGTATCCCCAAATTTTTGTCATTGGAAAATCTCGGTGAAATCGGTGCATTGCTTCTCTCATTGTAATTTCGATATAAGAATTGGCAGGATAATTTGGGTTAGGTTTCGGTCTTGCTACACGAGGTTTTGCGAGGGGTGTAACAAACTTCGGCACTGTAGTAGGGTCTTTCGGATTTACTTTCGCCTTTATCAATTTTTCACTTCCTTTGTCCATGCTCTATTAACTATCCTATTCGTTTGTATAGTGGACTTGTGGGCAAATGTGGAAGTAGATTGAAATAAACGTTTAATCATTGAAGTTGGAAAGAAACATAGAATTGAATTTCAGTTATATGGAAAAGGAGTTTGCGAAAATATTAAAAGAAGTGGAATTTACGAAGACTCCTGTTGGGTTAACTTAAGCCTTGTGACCCTATGAATTAGGATGATTCTAAGGCTTCAGGCTAGCTGAGAGAGTAAATTCCACTTTCTCTATAAATTAAATATTTAATCCATCAATAAAAGCTTCGATTTCTTCTTGAGTTTTGCGGTCGCGGCTTACAAAACGGCCAACTTCATTTCCGTTATGGTAAGTAAGGAAGCTTGG
>JAAYHP010000520.1 GCA_012735355.1 Lysinibacillus sp.
CAATACGTCACTTCAATTTGGCTTAACAGTTCGTAAAAAGGTTGGTTTCGCAACAACACTTTTAACTCCGGAACAATTGTCTGTTGTTGGTAAGACATACTGGACAAATAAAACACTATGAAAAGCGCAATGATCACAAAGAAAACATATTTTTTCATCGATGCTGTGTATATATGTCTTTTTTCGCTAATTTTTTAATGAAAGATAAATCTTGAATAGATTGTGCTTTTTTGTATGCCTCAAAGTTTTTCAGTAATTGTTCCTTCGTTCGCGCGCCAACGACAATAGATGCAATGACTGGCTGGCTTAAGTTAAAGGCCATGCTTGCTGGATGAATAGAGCCGTATTCCCGCTCAATGTTCTCTAATAGTTCCTTTAGTTCTTCTTTTGAATAATTTAAATAGTGATTCTTTTTTTCTATGCGGACTTTCCATTCATCTGTCAATAGGCCATTTGCGATGGAACCACGAGTGACGATGGACACCTTTTTCTCTGCAAAGAATTCAAACCATTGTTCTGGGCGACGGTCTAAAATGCTATATTGCATCATATTAGATACACCATGACTATTTTCGAAAAATGGCTTAAATACATTTGGACGGATGGAAGAAATACCGTATTCTCTTATAAGTCCTTCCTTCTTCAACTTTTCAAACGTATCAATAATTTCATCCCAATGATCATCAATCGTACCACCATGCAGCTGATAAAGATCTACATAGTCGGTTTTTAGTCGACGTAAACTGTCCTTTAAACCTTCTTCAATAAGCTCTTTCGATGCGTCCCAATACCAGCCGTCACCTTGTTCATTCCAACGATTGCCAACTTTAGTAGCGATGAACACTTTATCTCGATAAGGGTTTAACACTTCACCGACAATCTCTTCATTCATACCTTTATCGTAAAGATCCGCTGTGTCAAAATAATTGATGCCTATTTCTAATGCTGTTTCAATAATGGGCCTTGCCTCGCTAGCGATAGTTGGAAGCGACATGCAACCTAAACTTAACTCCGAAATTTCTATCGAACTTTTTCCTAATTGACGTTTTTTCATTGGAACCCCGCTTTCTTTCGTGCATTTTCTCTAACTAATGGTACAATGAAAGCAGTAAATACGACAAGTGGGTAAAACAATTGGATAAGCGAGGAACATTCATGAAAAAATTTGAAGAAAAAACAATGCAATCGACAGAAATTTTTAAAGGTAAAGTCGTTCATTTACAAGTGGATGATGTGTTATTGCCAAATGGTAAACAAGCGAAGCGGGAAATTATTCATCATCCAGGGGCTGTTGCCATTATTCCAATAACAAATGACGGAAAACTAGTACTTGTCGAACAATATAGAAAAGCATTAGAACGATCCATTATTGAAATTCCTGCAGGAAAATTAGAGCCTGGTGAAGATCCAGCACTTTGTGCAAAAAGAGAATTGGAAGAAGAAACAGGATATGGGGCAGGGGAATTAACTTATATCCAATCCTTCGCTACATCTCCAGGGTTTGCTAATGAAATTATCCATCTTTATGTGGCAAAAGATTTATATAAAGTAGAAAACAAACGAGAATTAGATGAAGATGAATTTGTCTCTTTAATAGAAGTAACATTAGAAGAAGCAGAACAAATGGTAAAAAATGAACAAATTTTTGATGCAAAACCCGCATTTTCTCTGCTTTGGATGAAGCTAAACGAAATGTAAAAATATGACGAGCGAAATTTTGATAGAATTTCTCGAAATTCGTACTAATAAACTGAGAGGACGAGCATAAGCTGTAACAACGAAAGGAGAATGCTTATGTTTCGTTCCGTACTATTAATCCAATATGCTTTTCTTCTAGCAATTGCCTTTGTGAGTGGTGTGATTTGCTTTCAAGCTTTTTCTTTGGACAAGTCTATGAATCTCATAAAGCTTATTGATCCGAGAGTTTTACAACTTTCAGATGTGACTATTTGGCAAACGATTATTCCCGTCGTTGCTTGGAGTTTATTTGTTTTATTTTTTACGACCCACCCATATCTTCACTTTTTTGCTAAACTAGTAGTAGCAGTGAAGGCAACATTTTTTGGTTTCGGTTCAGTGTTTTTATTAACCCAGCAAGAATCGATTCTCGTTTATAGTGTTTGGTGGTTTCCATTTCAGCTAATTTATTGTATTTTACTATTAGCGATGTGTTCTGTCTTTGGAAGTAGAAAAGTAGGGAATAATCGAAAATATTTATTTAATAAAAATTTATTTATTACATTATTTATTGCCTTCACTATCATGTGTATCGGAGAGGTTTTGGTAATTTCTTACATTAGTAAATAAATCGCTATCTTGTAAATAATTTTAGACTTTTATATAATGGAATGTGTTTAGGAGGGCGTCATATGGAAAGCCGTATTGATCGAATAAAAAAGCAATTACATAGTGCTGGCTATAAACTGACGCCGCAACGTGAAGCGACAGTAGCAGTACTATTAGAACATGAAGAAGACCATTTAAGTGCAGAAGATGTTTATTTATTAGTAAAAGAGAAAGCGCCAGAAATCGGTCTTGCCACAGTGTACCGTACCCTTGAATTATTAACGGAATTAAAAATTGTGGATAAAATCAACTTTGGAGATGGCGTATCTAGATACGATCTTAGGCAAGAAGGAGCAAAGCATTTCCATCATCATTTAGTATGTATAGAGTGCGGTTCAGTGGACGAAATCCAGGAAGACTTGTTGGAAGACGTAGAAGTAGTAGTAGAAAAACGGTGGAATTTTTTAATTAAAGACCACCGACTCACATTCCATGGCATTTGTTATCGTTGCCGAGACAAAGAAGAAGAGGATTAACACCCCCTAGATAGGAAGAGCCTATTAGGGGGGCTTTTTTTGCTTAGATTATATGTCGACATCTGAAATATAATATTACAGATACATAGAGATGTTGGGAAATTAACGTTTTTAAAGTAATTCCTTGTATGCTTTCGCAAAAATCTCTATCATTTATTTTAGGGGCAGGTGAATAATATGAAAGAATCACAGGAAGCCGTTCATGATTATCTACATTTTTTGCAAGTGGAACGGCAATTATCAGCTAATACTATAGCTTCCTATCGTAGAGATTTGGAAAGTTACATAAACCATTTACATACAGTACAAGAAATACACCATTTAAATGAAGTGGATCGCACGAAAATTTTACTTTATTTGGAAACTTTGAGGGCTGAAGGTAAATCTTCTCGCACCATTGCACGCCATATTTCATCTATTCGTTCATTTCATCAATTTTTACTTCGAGATAAAGTAACGAGTCATGATCCGACAGTTCATTTAGAAATGCCTCAAATTGAAAAAAGATTGCCGAATGTATTATCCATTGCTGAAGTTGAAGCGTTAATTCAGGCACCGGATAAGTCGAAAGCTCAAGGGATTCGAGATGTGGCAATGATTGAATTGTTGTATGGTACTGGAATGCGAATTAGTGAATGTATCGGATTAAATTTAGATGATATTCATTTAACGATGGGTTTTGTTCGCATTTTCGGGAAAGGTGGAAAAGAGCGAATCGTGCCCCTTGGAAAAAGTGCGCTGGAAGCGTGTGAAAACTATTTACGAAATGCTCGCTACGAACTTCAAGGAAAATATCCGAAGTCAGAAGCCTTCTTTATTAATCGACGGGGGAAACGTTTAACGAGACAAGGTTGTTGGAAACTATTAAAACAGCATGCTTTAGCGGCAAATATAAAAAAGGAAATGACTCCCCATACGTTGCGCCACAGTTTTGCGACCCATTTAATCGAAAACGGAGCAGATCTTCGCGCAGTGCAAGAAATGTTAGGGCACGCGGATATTTCTACCACACAAATATATACGCACATTAGTAAAACGAGACTTTCTGAAGTTTATAAACAATTCCACCCACGAGCTTAAGTAGGGTTGTTTTAGACAAGGAGGAATTAATATGAAACCTTTTCAAAGAATTCATTTAATTGTATTGGATTCAGTAGGTATCGGAGAAGCGCCGGATGCTGAAGAGTTCGGTGATGTAGGTGCAGATACATTAGGTCACATTGCAGAAGCAATGGGTGGACTGAACATGCCGAATATGGAAGCTTTAGGCCTTTCAAATATTAGAGAAATACAAGGGATAAAAAAGGTAGAAAATCCAAAAGCCTATTTCGGAAAGATGCAAGAAGCATCAGCTGGGAAAGATACGATGACAGGACACTGGGAAATCATGGGTTTGAATGTGGACAAGCCTTTTAAAGTGTACCCTAATGGTTTTCCTGAAGAGCTGATCCAACAGTTAGAGGAAAAAACAGGTCGGAAAGTTATTGGCAATAAACCTGCGAGTGGAACGGCGATCATTGAAGAATTAGGGAAGGAACATATGGAGAAGGGAGCCATTATCGTATATACATCGGCGGACCCGGTATTGCAAATTGCTGCCCATGAAGAAATCGTACCCCTTGATGAACTTTATAAAATTTGTGAAATTGCGCGGGGATTAACTTTACAACCTGAATATTTAGTTGGGCGAGTGATTGCACGACCATTTATTGGCTCACCTGGCAACTTTACGAGAACGTCTAATCGACATGACTATGCTATCAAGCCATTTGGTAGAACGACGATGAATGAGCTAAAAGACAATGGATTTGACGTTATTGCCCTCGGGAAAATTTCAGATATTTACAACAATGAAGGAGTAACGGAATCTGTACGCACGAAAAACAATATGGACGGAATGGACAAGTTAGTGGAGGTACTACAAAAAGAATTCCATGGTCTTTCTTTCTTAAATTTAGTTGATTTTGATGCATTGTATGGTCATAGGAGAGATCCGATTGGTTACGGAAAAGCATTAGAAGAGTTCGACTCTCGATTACCTGAAGTGCTTCAACTATTAAAAGAGAACGACTTGTTAATCATTACAGCAGATCATGGGAATGACCCAACATTCAAAGGTACAGATCATACTCGCGAATATGTGCCGCTACTTGTTTATTCGAAACGGTTTGAAACGGGTGGAGAGCTAGGTTTACGGGAAAGCTTTGCGGACATTGCAGCGACGATTGCCGAGAATTTTGCCGTACCTGCACCACCTTTTGGTACAAGCTTTTTATCGAATTTAAAATAAAGGGTGATCGTATGAGAATGGTTGATATTATTGAAAAGAAACGAGATGGCAAGGGGCTTTCGACGGAAGAAATTCAGTTTTTCGTAAAAGGTTATACGGAAGGAAGCATCCCTGATTATCAAGCATCGAGCTTTCTAATGGCAGTTTATTTTCAAGATATGTCGGAGCAGGAACGGGCCGATTTAACGATGGCGATGGTAGAATCAGGGGATAGGATTGATTTATCGGCCATTGAAGGGATAAAATGCGATAAACATTCAACCGGTGGAGTGGGTGATACAACGACACTTCCCCTTGCGGCCATGGTGGCAGCTTGCGGTGTTCCAGTTGCAAAAATGAGCGGTCGAGGC
>JAAYHP010000521.1 GCA_012735355.1 Lysinibacillus sp.
AACTAATTGTCCGATTTCATCTTTTGATTTTGTATGAAGTTTGGCTTCAGCTAAATTCCCATTTGCCAGTTGCTTCATTTGAAACGAAAAAAAGCGTTTGATGTCTGTCTATTTTCTTTTTTTGCCATTGCTCGATTCCTTTCTACCATTTCTTAAGATGACTTTTGCAATGCTTTGACCAATGTCTTTCAAACTATCATATTTTACATTAAACGAAAGACGAGTTAGTTATTGCCGCAAGTTCTCTTAAATAAAAACAGCCGACTTTTATTATGTGAACAACATGACCATAACCTTCGACTACTATTTTGATGAATAGCCTGTTTACCTCCCCTCGCTGTTTAAAACTTCCAATAGTAGTGAAAGCCACTATAATTACTTGGCAAACGATAAAAATTGTCTAAGTATTTTTTAAAATTTTGTTGTTACTCTTTTTTCATCGGTTAAAATTTCAAAAAATTCAATAACCCAATAAAAAAAAGATGACTTCGGCAATATACCGAAATCATCAAGTTATAGGAAAAAATGTTTATATCTTTATTAAACGTATTTCACCATGTGGTATTTCTTTTTACCTCGACGAATGATTGTAAATTCATCATCTAATCGATCTTTACTGCTCACAACGTATTCTAAATCCGTCACTTTATCACCGTTAATGGAAATAGCTCCATTTGTTACATCTTCTCTCGCTTGTCGTTTCGATGAAGAAATTTTCGCTTCAACGAGCAAATCAACGATATTTTTATCTTCCTTCGCCATTTCTGATGTCGGTACATCTTTAAAAGCATCTCTCATTTCACTTGCAGATAACGATTTTAAATCGCCAGAGAATAATGCTGCTGTAATACGCTGAGCCGTTTCAAGGGCCTCTTCACCGTGAATAAGTTTCGTCATTTCTTCAGCTAACGCTTTTTGCGCTTTACGCAAATGCGGTTCTTCTTGAACGGATACTTCTAAACTTTCGATTACTTCTCGGCTTAAGAACGTAAAGATTTTCAAATATTTAATAACGTCTGCATCGGCAGAATTAATCCAGAATTGGTAAAATTCATAAGGACTTGTTTTCTTAGCATCTAACCATACTGCACCGCTCGCCGTTTTGCCGAACTTTGTACCATCTGCTTTCGTTACGAGTGGCATTGTAATTCCGAAAGCTTTTGCTTCCTCATCGTGGGTTTTACGAATGACTTCAAGACCAGTCGTAATATTTCCCCATTGATCAGAACCACCAATTTGCAAGCGAACACCGTAATGATCATACAAGTAGTTAAAGTCAATTCCTTGTAATAAAGTATAGGAAAATTCTGTAAACGAAATCCCTGTTTCAAGGCGGGAAGCAATCGTATCTTTCGCAAGCATGTAATTGACATTGATCAGTTTTCCGTAATCTCGTAAAAAATCAATGACGTTCATCTTGCTAATCCATTCATAGTTATTGACGAGAACAGCACTATTTTCTCCTTCGCCAAATTCAAAAATCCGTTCCATTTGCTTTTTTAGACCAGCAACGTTTTGTTCAATTTGTTCCTTTGTAAGTAGATTTCGTTCCGTTGATCTCCCTGATGGGTCTCCAATCATACCTGTCGCTCCACCAACGAGCAATACTGGGCGGTGTCCTGCTTGTTGGAATCTGCGCATTGTAAGAAGGGGCACAATATGTCCGATATGCATAGAATCTGCTGTTGGGTCAACACCTACATATAATGAAATTTTTTCTTCACTTAGTAGTTTTTCCAACTCTTCTTCATCGGTTTGTTGATAAATTAAACCTCTCCATTTTAAATCTTCTATTAATTGGTTTGTCATATTTTTCCTCCTACTATTGTCTTACTACATTGAAAATGGTATACATTTTTAATAGAGTAACGTAATCGTAAATTTTTCAAACAACGATTGAAAATGATAATAAAAAAACCTGCATACAAAATATGTATGCAGGGACGTATATTACGCG
>JAAYHP010000522.1 GCA_012735355.1 Lysinibacillus sp.
CTGCCTTAAGAAACATATAAAGATAAGTGGATGTAATCTAGTGAAAATCGTCCCAAATAAAATAAAGAAGTATGGCATCCGAAATTTTCATGTAAAATTACTTGTACTTTTTACTATAATATTAATCGTTTCAGCATTAGCAATCGGATTATTATCCTATGGAACTGCTAGAGATGAGATGGAAGACCAAATATTAAAAAGTGTTAATGAAAATGTGAAAATGTTAAATAGAGCAATCGATGATACAATTCAACCTAAATTAACTGATGTGGAAGTATTAGCTAATCGCATTACATCAGACCAATATGAAGTAACGGGTGACAACCCAATTCAAAGAGTTTTAAAATTTTATCAAATGACTCACCCGGAAGTGGACATTGTATATACAGGTAATGAAAATGGTGTGTACATCATGGAGCCTGCAGAATTAGGCGTACCTGAGGGCTATGATGCGAGAGAAAGAGATTGGTATAAGCAGGCGATGGAAAGTAAGGGGGAAATAGTGATTTCAGAACCTTACGTTGCTGCAAGTACAGGTGAGATGGTCATCACGATTTCAAAAGCAAATGATGATGGTTCTGGGGTAGTTGGTATCGATATTAGCCTTAATAAGCTACAAGAAATAATTCAGAACATTAACATTGGTGAAGAAGGATTTGGATTTATTTTAGACTAAAACCAAAAGTATCTTGCTCATCCTGTTGCAGAATTGGGGAGCGAAGCGAGCGGTACAGCCTATGATAATTTATATATTGAAGCAAGTGGTCAGTTAAATGATTCAGTTGATGGAGAATCTGTTATCTTAGATTACATAACGAATGAATTGACTGGATGGAAAATTGGTGGAGTTATCTACACAGATGAAATAAATAAAGCAAATGAAGAAATTTTACATAAAGCGTTGTTGGTTGGTGTAATTGCTGTTATTTTAGGAATTATTGCCGTTATTTTTATTATAAAATCTATCAGTAAACCAATAAAAGCATTAAGCGAATTAGCTGTAAACGTAAGTCAAGGAGATTTAACCCAATACGCGAAAGTTCAAACGAACGATGTTATTGGAAAATTAGGACAGGCATTTAACGAAATGATTGACGGATTGCGTGTGCTCACTCAAAAAATGGACCAGACCGCTGGAAATGTTGCCGCTACAGCGGAACAATTATCTGCAAGTACTGGAGAAACAAAAGCTGCAACGGTACAAGTATCTACATCCATTCAAGAGGTGGCGGAAAATGCAGAGCTTCAAACTAATACTATAGATCAAGTATCTCAAACGTTTAAAGAAGTAGCGATTGGTGTTACTAACATTGCAGAATATTCAACTAAAGTTACAGAACTTTCCCGCCAAGCTATTCTTGATGCAGAGGAAGGCGGTAAAGCTGTAACTAAAACGGTGACACAAATGGAATCTATTCATTCTTCTGTAAACGAATCCCATGGTGCAATTCAATCTTTATATGAAAGCTCAAAAGAAATTAGCGAAATTTTAAACGTTATTACAGGAATTGCTGATCAAACGAATTTGCTTGCTTTAAATGCTGCCATTGAAGCGGCGAGAGCTGGTGAACATGGTAAAGGATTTGCGGTTGTAGCAGATGAAGTAAGAAAACTTGCTGAACAAACGCAAACTTCCACAAAAGAAATTAGTACAATCATTACGAAAATTCAAGGTGAAACTGAAAATACAGTGGGGATTATGAAACGGATTACAGAAGACGTAAAAGGTGGAGTAGAGATTACAAACGAGGCGATTGAGAAATTTAATCGAATTCTTCAAAGTACAAGAGATATTTCTCCGCAGATGGAAGAAGTTTCTTCAGCAGTTGAGCAAATGTCTGCAGCTATTCAGGACGTAAATACACAATTAGAAGCAATTGTGCAAGTGGCACAAAGCAACACTGCAACTTCAGAAGAGGTAGCTGCATCAGCGGAAGAACAATTGGCAGCAATGGAGGAAATTTCGGCTTCAGCTCAATCCCTTTCGACGATGGCGGAAGAATTGAAATCTGCTATTGTTAACTTTAAATATTAATAATACCTATTTACCCTATATGTATGATTTAAAAGAACAGCTTCTCATTAGTTTACGAACTTTTGAGAAGCTTTTTTGTTCAAAGTTCTTTCCTTAGGATAAAATGAGGATAGAACATTTTTGTTAGAGAGACTGTCATCTATCTTTAATAGTCCTTTTTCTTTGCATAAATTTGATTATATAATTAATTATTAATTATAGTTGTATAATTTGAACGATTGTAAAAGATTTACTATATATATGAGAGGATTTGAAGTTGAAATGAAAGAAAATTTTTGGCGAGATTTACCGCGACCGTTTTTTGTATTAGCACCAATGGAAGATGTGACGGATGTGGTTTTTCGCCATGTCGTTAGCAAGGCAGGTCGACCGGATGTATTTTTTACAGAATTTGCGAACACGGATAGTTACTGTCATCCAGAAGGAGAGAAAAGTGTTCGAGGGAGATTATTGTTCACAGAGGATGAACAGCCAATCGTGGCGCATATTTGGGGAGATAAACCTGAATATTTTAAACAGATGAGCATTGGTATGGCTGATCTCGGATTTAAAGGCATTGATATAAATATGGGGTGCCCTGTACCGAATGTGGCATCGAGAGGAAAGGGAGCAGGTTTAATACAGCGTCCAGAAGTTGCGGCAGAAATTATTGAAGCAGCAAAAGCTGGAGGGTTACCTGTCAGCGTAAAGACGAGACTTGGCTATTCAAATATTAACGAGTGGGAAGAGTGGTTAACGCATGTTTTAAAACAAGATATTGCGAACCTATCAATTCACTTGAGAACAAGAAAAGAAATGAGCCAAGTACCTGCCCATTGGGAGTTGATTCCCGAAATTAAGAAGTTGCGAGATCGTATAGCACCAAATACGCTTCTCACAATCAATGGAGATATTCCTGACCGACTAGTTGGACTGGAACTAGCGAAGAAATACGACATTGATGGCATTATGATTGGCCGAGGGATTTTTAAAAACCCATTTGCTTTTGAAGTTGAACCTAAAGAGCATACCGTTATTGAATACTTAAATCTTTTAAAATATCATCTAGACCTTCATGATCAATATATAGAAGAAATTCCTCGTTCCATTACTGCACTTCACCGATTCTTTAAAATATATGTGAAAGGGTTCCGCGGAGCAAGTGAGTTAAGAAATCAATTAATGAACACAAAAACGTCGGATGAAGTTCGTCAATTAATCGATGACTTTGAAAAGAATATGCAAGATGAAAATCTTTTACTGAATGTGATTCCAAAATCAGAAAAATAGATTATGTAATTAGATATGTTAGTTAATTAC
>JAAYHP010000523.1 GCA_012735355.1 Lysinibacillus sp.
CTTATATCGTATCATGAAAAAAGAAGATGTAATGTGTCAATTTCATGTTATGATTTGTAGATTTTGAAGTGTTTTCTTTTTAAAATTTGCATATAAAAAAGAGCAGTCTGTTATCATTCAGACTACCCATTAATTTTTCATTCAAACAATTAAAATATTCTACTTTTTGCAACAGATACTAACAATAATATCCATCCGATAATAAATAATACTCCACCGATTGGCGTGATGGCGCCTAATGTACCAATTCCAGATACAGCAAGTGTGTATAAGCTTCCTGAGAAGAACAAAATTCCTAAAGACATACAAAGAAATGCCCATTTTAAAGAAGTAGTATCTCCTAATAATCTAGGATGCATTAAAATACCGACTGCAATGATTCCTGTTGCATGGAACATTTGGTATTGTACCGCTGTATCCCAAATTCCAGCACCGTAATCGGTAAGCACACCTTTTAATGCGTGAGCTCCGAAAGCACCTAACGCTACTGCTAAAGCACCAAAAATTGCACCTGTAATAATTGATCCTTTCATTTTTATTACCTCGTTTTCTATATTAAAAATCAAAAATTGAATCCCCGTTAGCATCGTCTTCTTCTAGTTTTGCTGAAGGAAGATGGTGACTACTTGCGAGCTGCTGTATGTTTTGAGTTTGTGCAGGTTGATGTTTTGCATTTAAAGCTACATCGCAAAGGGCACGAATGGCACTAAAAATTTCTCGAAGTTGTTGTTCATCCTTCGCACTTTTTGCCATTGTTGTATATCGTTCAATTTCATTGAATAGCCTTTCATAGGAAATCATCGTCTTTCCCCCTGCTTATTTTTAGGTTCAAATTTTAAACAATCCATCCCGGAAGATTGTTTTACAACGACGGATGGAAGCTGCTTTGTTTTGAAGCCATAAGCTGTACAGCCTCGAGGATTGTTTGGATCCCACGTTACTTTAAAAAATTTGCATTGAAAACAGTTCACACGAGCTTCGCCACCTTTATACAATGTATCAAATTTCATAGAATGTGAAAAGTTCTAAAGGTGTTTGTTACGAGATTGTTCTATTTTATTCCAAACACCAATCAATCGGCTCTTTCCCCCAAGTAATTAATTGATTGTTAATTTGAGAGAAAGGTCTGCTTCCGAAAAACCCGCGATGGGCGCTTAACGGACTTGGATGGGGAGATTGTATGATACGGTGATGCGACCCTTTTCGCTCAATGATCGCTCTTTTCGTCTGGGCAGGTCTTCCCCATAAAACGAAAACGATCGGGTCTTGTCTTTCAGCTAATTTTTCAATGACTTTATCGGTAAATTGTTCCCACCCCATCCCTTTATGGGAATTTGCTTCACCTTGCCTAACAGTAAGGACTGTGTTTAATAGAAATACTCCTTGCTTCGCCCATTTTATTAAATAACCATCCTTTGGAATGGGACAACCTAAATCATTATGTAGTTCTTGAAATATGTTTCGAAGACTTGGTGGATGAGGTACACCAGGTTTTACAGAAAAACACATACCGTGAGCTTGTCCTGGTCCATGGTATGGGTCTTGTCCTAAAATTACGACCTTTACATCTTTGTACGCAACTGTATAAAAGGCATTCATTACTTCATCGATCGGTGGATAAATCGTCTTTGTGCTATATTCTTGTGCTACAAATTTTCTTAAGTTTTGGTAATAAGGTTTTGTAAATTCTTCTTGTAAAATTTCTTGCCAGTCATTATCAAATATTTTTTTCATCATCCGAACACCTCCCTTTCAACGTACTTGATTACAGAAGGAGATTCAATAGTTGTTTTTTCCTTTTCGGTATAGGATTGTTATTTAATCAACTGACCTTATCATTATTTTTTATTCTGACTATTTTTGTGTAGTCAGAATAGCTGTATACTGATACACATCGAAGCAATATATTTAGGAGTTGAGGAAATTGACACTGAAAAAAACGTTAACAATTGCTGGTTCTGATGCGTCCGGCGGAGCAGGAGCGCTAGCCGATATAAAAACATTCCAAGAATATGGTACTTACGGAATGCAAGCTTTAACTTGCGTTGCTACGATGGATCCGGATAATGGATGGAGCCATAGTGTATATACATTACCGATTGATACGTTAAAAGCCCAATTAAAAACTGCCATCTCCACAGGGATTGATGCCGTGAAAACTGGGATGCTTCCAAATGAAGAAGTGATTCAAACAACTGCAGAAGGAATTCGAGCTTCAGGAACAAACAACGTAGTCATTGACCCAGTGATGGTTTGTAAAGGAGAAGATGAAGTTTTAAATCCTGGAAATGTGGACGCAATGATTCAATATCTTCTTCCTCATGCATTAGTGACGACACCAAATTTATTTGAAGCGGGACAACTGGCTGGAATAAAAACGCCAAAAACAATCGACGAAATGAAAGTAGCTGCTGAAAAAATCCACGCGCTAGGTGCAAAAAACGTGGTTATTAAAGGTGGGCGTTCCCTTGGTACAGAAAAAGCGATTGACCTGTTTTTCGATGGAAAAACATTTTACGCTTTAGAAGCTGATCCAGTAAATACAAATTATAACCACGGCGCAGGTTGTACATTTGCGGCAAGCATTACAGCAAATTTAGCGAAAGGATTATCCGTGAAAGATGCAGTAGTTGCCTCAAAAGGATTTGTCGCTGCGGCGATTGAACACGGTTGGCAACTAAATCAATATGTTGGTCCTGTCATGCACGGAGCAAAAAACATTTACGGTGCTCCTGAAATTACAGTGCGGGAAATTTAAGCCTGTCGCTATGCTTTTGCGACCATTGAGCACCCGATATATGGGTGCTTTTTTATATTTATTCTTTTTCTTTTCATAAGGTGGTATTTTTTACTATACTTATAAGTATTAGAAGGTGGAAAGGAGAATGTGAATGAAGGAAGTCGATGTAAACGAGTTGCAACAATTAATTAACTCTTTCGCAAATAAAGACGTCTATATTCATCTAGAAACAACGAACGGTTCTTATGCAACCCACTATAATGAACAATTTTTTAACGCTAGCGCATTCCTTCGCAATGCAAAAATTCAATATGAACATGGAAAAGTGGTCGGTGAATCACCTCACCGTGTCGGGTTAAAAATGGAGCACGGTTGGGTTTATGCCCAAGGAATTACCCATTATGAATTAGATGAACACGGCCGTTTGCTTATGGCTGGGTTAAATTACGAAGGAAAACTCGCGATTGCACTACAAATTAGTGAAACGCCATTTTCTTATTAAGGGGTGAAAAGTATGACTTTAGAACAACAACGTCATATATTAGTTGTCTTTCCTCATCCAGATGATGAAGCCTTTTCGTCTGCCGGTTTAATTCGACTTTATCGCAATATGGGGGTTCCGGTTACATACGCTTGTTTAACTTTAGGTGAGATGGGACGCAACTTAGGAAATCCGCCCTTTGCTACTCGCGAGTCTCTGCCTGAAATTCGTCGGAAAGAGCTAGAAGAAGCATGTAAAGCTATGGGCATTGAAGATTTGCGAATGATGGGTTTTCGCGATAAAACGATTGAATTTGAAGATAATGAAAAGATGGTACAACTTGTACGCAATTTAATTGATGAATGTAACCCTTCTTTAATTATCACATTCTTGCCAGGTTATGCTGTACATCCTGATCATGATGCAACGGGTCGAGCTGTGGTGGAAGCGGTTCGTCGCATGGATAGAAACGCGCGCCCTACCGTTTACGGTGTAGGCTTTGCTAACAATACCATTGCTGAAAAAGGCGAACCCGATGTCGTGATCGATATAATGAGTGTTAAAGAAGATAAATTAAAAGCATTACAAGCCCATGCTTCCCAAACAGCTTGGATGATTGAAGAAAATCAAAAGCGAATCGATGAAGGCCAACCGATGAGTGACAGTTGGTTCCATTATGAAAAGTTTTATACCATTAATGTGGATGAATAATTTACAGTCCTTGCAGCTTGTTGAATACAAGTTGCGAGGATTTTTTATTGCAGTGTATAATTTACCGCCTGAAATTTCAGAATACTACTACTTTTCCTTTTCGTATGGACATTCGTATAAACAATATTTATAGTGAATAAATATGCGAAACTAAAATGTTGAGGTATTTGCTATGACAAAAACATTCCATCCATATACATGGTTTTTATTTATTATCCTTTCGTTATTAGGAATATTTTTATTTATTGTTCCTATTAATACAGGCGACGGTCTAAAAGTTCCGATTGCGATGTTAGCGAATACTCTTTCAGCGAATATCGTAACTTTTATACATTGGTTTAGTTATGTTGTATTTATCATTGCTGCAATCGGATCCATCGTAATGCACTTTGTTCCTCAATCCGGGAAAGTGACATTGATGGATTCGTTATTCCGCACCCACTTGTTTTGGACTTTAATGCGGATACTTGCCGTTGTTTTTGCAACGATGTATTTATTCCAAATTGGGCCAGAACCCTTCATTAGTGAAAATACATCTGGATTGTTATTAAATCCTGACGGCGGTCTAGTGACAATGATGTTTTCATTGTTTTTCTTTGCCGGGCTACTCCTTCCCCTTTTAACGGACTTTGGTTTATTGGAATTTTTCGGATCGATGATGGTAAAAATAATGCGCCCGATTTTTAAAATTCCTGGTCGCGCTGCCATCGACTGTTTAGCATCATGGGTTGGTGACGGAACAATCGGTGTGCTCTTGACAAGTAAACAATACGAGCAAGGTAACTATACAGCTCGTGAAGCAGCAACGATTGCTACTACCTTTTCCGTTGTGTCGATAACGTTCTGTTTCGTCATTCTAGAAACGGTTGATTTGAGTAATTATTTCTTGCATTTTTACGGGACAGTTATTTTAGTGGGGCTCATTTTAGCGATCATTATGCCGAGAATTTATCCTTTAAGAAATAAACCGAATACGAATTTTGATGGTTCGACTTCCGTTCGCAAAGAGGAAGTGCCTGAAGGGTTTAATCCTATCACTTTCGGGCTAGAAAATGCTTTAACGAAAGCTTATAGCAATCGGAATTTATTACAGGTGATTGGCTCTGGCTTTAAAAATGTGCTAGAAATGTGGTTTGCTATTACACCAGTAATCATGGCTTTCGGTACGATTGCTTTAGTTTTGGCAGAGTATACAAGCTTCTTTAAAATTTTAGGGATGCCTTTTGAGCCGATTTTGGCGCTATTCCAAATTCCTTTTGCTGATGAAGCAGCCCAAACGATGATTGTTGGATTTGCAGATATGTTGCTTCCTTCTATTTTAGGTGCAGGCATTGAATCCGAATTAACTCGATTCTTTATCGCGACGGTTTCAGTTACTCAATTAATTTACATGTCGGAAGTGGGCGGATTAATTTTAGGAACGAAACTTCCATTAAAGTTATGGGATCTGTTTATCATCTTTTTAATCCGTACGATCATTTCAATACCGATCGTTGCCTTTATGGCTCATTTAATATTTTAGTGAAATGAACATCATTCCCTTTTTGGAATGATGTTTTTTCTATTTCCGAAACAAATTAGTTCTTGATTTTTTTAAATACCGTCTTTAGACTATTCTGTATATTGTTTATATTTAAAAATTAACGTTAAAAATTTGACACATCTAAAACGGTTTCATATAAATTTATTATTGAATTTGTTGAATTATTTTTATAAAATACAGAATTTTATGTTAAAATAAAAAAATGTTTAAGCTATCGGAGGTTATATAAAAAATGGAAGTTGCTGATAACAGTTTTACTGTTGAAAGCATTTTAAAAGCTTATCATCAATTAAAGGATGTTGTGTTACATACGCCTTTACAAAAAAATGAATATTTATCAGAAAAATATGGAGCCAATATTTATTTAAAACGGGAAGATTTGCAGTCTGTCCGTTCCTTTAAATTGCGCGGAGCCTATCATAAAATTAAAAAGATTGAAGAGCAAGCTCGAGAACGAGGCGTTGTTTGCGTAAGCGCAGGTAATCACGCGCAAGGTGTCGCTTATTCATGCGCACATTTAAATATTAAAGGTACGATTTTCATGCCATTAACGACACCAAAACAAAAGGTTAACCAAGTTCGCATGTTTGGCCGCAATAATATCGAAATTGTGTTAACCGGAGATACTTTTGATGATTCCGCTGCTGCGGCATTAGATTTTTGCGAAGAGCATGATATGATTTTTATCCACCCTTTTGATGATTTTGATATCATCGCTGGCCAAGGTTCTGTCGGAGTGGAAATTTTAAACGATATCGAAGAGCCACTTGATTACGTTTTCGGAGGTATTGGCGGCGGCGGTTTAATGAGCGGCGTTGCTGCTTACGTTAAAAATATTTCACCTCATACGAAAGTAATTGGCGTTGAACCATTGGGTGCAGCAAGTATGAAAGCAGCCTTTGACAATGATGGTCCTGTGACTTTGGAAAAAATTGATAAATTTTGCGATGGCACAGCTGTTCAATGTGTTGGTCAAAATACGTATGAAATTTGCCGCAAATATTTAGATGATATTGCCATCGTCCCAGAAGGTAAAGTAAGTACGACAATTCTTGATTTATACAATAAACATGCGATTGTCGCTGAGCCGTCTGGTGCTTTGCCTGTTGCTGCAATTGATTTATATGCCGATGAAATTAAAGGTAAAACGGTTGTTGCAATCGTGACTGGCGGAAACAATGATATTAGCCGCATGCAAGAGATTAAAGAAAAGTCTTTATTATATGAAGGGTTGCTTTATTACTTTATCGTCAACTTCCCTCAACGGGCTGGAGCTTTACGACAGTTTTTAACGGTCGTTCTCGGCCCTAATGATGATATTACTCGCTTCGAATATACGAAGAAAAACAATAAAGAAGAAGGTCCTGCGCTAGTCGGCATCGAGGTGAGTAGGCCAGAAGATTACGAAGGCTTAATTGATCGCATGCGCGTGAACGGTTTTGAGTTTAAAGAAGTAAATAAAGATAGCACTTTATTTGGGTTGTTGATTTAAGATCATTTTCCCCTAGGCGATTTTTGCCTTGGGGTTTTTTTGTGGTTATTGCCCTAATTTGTGGCAATATTGACCTAATTTGTGAAATTATTGCCCTATTTTGTGACGATATTGCCTCCTTTTGTGAAATTATTGCCCTCTCTTGTATTTATTGCCCCAAATTGTGGCGATATTGACCTATTTTAATATATCTTTAGGAATCATGTATATACGGCCTCTGCTTTCTCCAATAGGTTCTAACGGAAGTTTTACAATTAATTTATAGGCTGTTTTTTTCGGGATATTGAAAAACTTACTAAATTCACTTTTAGTTATCCATGGTTTGAATAAAAGAGAGTAATCATGCAAAGATTCGATTAAAACATCTTTGCTATTAAAATTACATTTTGGGCAAATAAAACGTCCACGTTTATAAAACATTGCAATCTTGTAGTTACACCGTTCACAGAGAGCTCCCTTCTTTAACTTCTCAATTTCTATATTAGGGCGCCATTCCTTTTTGATTCGCTTACTCAATAAATGCTCAGCTATCTCCTTCATTTGCTGTAGGTTAATTCTTTTTGGATATTGATGATAGAGCTCGTTTAATTTACTTTGCAACCCGCTTAAATGAAACACTGATATATGTTTTGGAACTGAGCCGATGATGGTCGTGTCGTCTGTAATAACAATTGAATAAAGAAGAGGTATAGTAATTTTTAATTCTGATAAAATTTGCTTTAGAAAGCGAATGTGCCTTTCAGCTTGATCGATTGGATTGCGCATGCTTTCCAATGTGCCATCAAAGCGTGTTCGAACAAATTGATTTTTCTCCATTTGAAAATCAATTCGCCCAGTGATGTTTTTGATTTCTAATAGCCATAAAAAATGGGGACAAATAAACAAAGTATCGATTTGGTGAGAGTAGCCATGAATATTTTCAGTTTCAAAATTATGAAGTAGATAATATTTCGAAGGCACTGATAATTCTTGCCATTCTCGATCTGATTTCATTTCTCCTTCGTAGCCTTTCTTTATTTGTAAATAAATCTCTTCGTAATATTCATACACTTCTTCAGTTTGTGGTAGTCTTCGCAATAGTGCTTCCAACACTAAATGTTTCAACGATTTTTGACGTTCTAAAACTAACAATCTCTCCCCTCCTTTTGGAACATTTTATATAAAAGACTTTCAATTTATCAAAATTCGAAAAATAAAATTTCCAACAAAAAATTAAATAAAAAATGAAGTTTGGTATGCTACCTTATATGAA
>JAAYHP010000006.1 GCA_012735355.1 Lysinibacillus sp.
AACTGAAAGAAATAGTACATAAGTACCCGTTAGAAGAAAAAATTGTCGTTGTTGATTCCCATCGAATAGGATTGCAAATTAGTGAAGCTTTTATTAAAAAGGTTTATTCCGCTATCAACTTAAAATTTCAAACGGTAGAAGATTTAGCGACGGAATTTGTCACGATTTATGGGCAAGCAGTAAAACGATTGAAACCAGCTGTGGGAGAACAATTCATTTATTCGATTTTATCCAATTTAAAAAATGAGCAAAAACTCACATATTTTCACGAAATGGAAGTAACCCCATCTTTTAGCCGAAGTGTGTACCAGGCTATTCAATTAATAAGGTTAGCAGGTTTTACAAAAGATGATTTTCCTTATGATGCATTTATTACGAAAGAAAAGGCAGAAGATTTTTATTTGATATTGAAATCTTATGAGGAAATCCTCACTTCCCAAGGTCTACTTGACAAAGGGGCCATTTTTCAAAAAGCGAGGGAAGTAGCAACAAAAAAAGATGCTATTTTTATTTTACAGTCGAATTTGCATTTAAGTTTTTTAGAAGAGGAGTTTTTGCAAGCTATTCTACCAGAGAATGTAGATAAACTTCCGTTAACACCGGTTTATGGCATAATTCCACCAAAACGTTCACCATTGCAATCAATTGTCTTTGGCGAAGATAAGGCACTTAGCTATTTATATGAACTAGAGAAGTTACGTGAAAGGCCAAATATTCAATGCTTCATCGGAAAAACGGAAGAAGTTGAAATAAAGCATGTGTTAGAAAAAATTAAACGAAGCAATGATTCCTTTGATGAACATGTCATTTTTTATACAAGTACGGAACCTTATGTGACGACGATTTACCATTTATCGGAGAAATTAAACATTCCAATAACTTTTAGTGAAGGGCTTTCAATTGCTCAAAGCAAACCTGGTCGATTTGTTGCACACATTTGCAATTGGATTCGTTCCAATTATAGCGCATCAGCCTTTATTCACTTATTACAAGAAGGGTTAATGGAGCTAGGAGAAGGCGCACCTTCCAACAATAAAATAACGAACTTAGTAAGAGAATTAAAAATTGGTTGGGATAAAGATCGATATATTCATCTGTTAAAACAACGGGCAGATGAACTTCTTGAAAAGATGAAACGAGCTGAAAATGAATCGAAAAAACAATATTACGAAGAGAAGCAAATCGAATGTCAATGGCTTTTAAGATGGTTCAAAAAGGCTTTTTCGCAACTTCCGGATTTTGCTAGTTCGATGAATGTCGGGGAAGTGCTAAGAGGGATTCGTTTTTTAGTAGAAAACTATAGTAAAACAACAGGTGCAATGGATATCATTGCAAAAAATGCGTTGCTAGAAGAAATTCAAACGATACTTCCTTATGCTAACGAAAAGTTAAGTTTATATGATGTGTTTGAAAAAGTGAGTCATCTTCTTTCATTGCGTATTATGCAGTCGCCTCCAAAACCAGGACATTTGCATGTTGCTTCTTACAAGTCTGGTGTTTATAACAATCGACCGAACGTGTTTATCGTTGGATTAGATCATTAAAAGTTTCCTGGGGCAGGAGGAGAAGACCCACTACTACTAGACGAAGAGCGGAGGGCGATGAACAGGAACATTCCTCTCAAGAAAAATGCGGGAAAAGAACATTTATACACGATGTTACAAGCGATTGCGGAAACAACAGGACAAGTCGAAGTTAGTTTCTGCAATTATGATGTCGTTGAAAATAGGGAATTAAGTCCATCCCACTTATTTTTACAATGCTATCGTGCTAGTACGGGAAATCTTTTAGCAGACTATGAAGATATTAAAAAAATCCCAACTTCCTATATTTCAACCGAATTTTTCGAGGAAAAAGATTATTGGAATGAAAAATTATTCGAAGAAACAAATTACCTCGCTCAAGATGCGTTGAAATTATATGAAAATATAAAGTTAGGGCTTGAAGGAGAACGGAACCGATTGGAAGAAAGGTTGACGAAATTTGATGGGCAAATTCAAATTGATGTGGACGAATTTGATCCGAGAAGAAATAAAGAAATCGTCATGTCAAGTTCCCAGCTTGAGTTACTCGCAACATGTCCTTTTAGTTATTTTTTACAATATGTTTTAAATGTAAATCCTGTAGAGGAGACGGAATTTACGCCAAATCGATGGTTAGATCCGGCAATGCGAGGGAGTTTATTGCATAAAATCTTCGAAACTTTTTATAAAGAATTAAAAGAAAGAGGAGAAAAACCTCGTTTCCAACAACATAATCGATTGATTGAAAACCTTGCTATAAGCCTTATTGAGGAGCAAAAGGAAATGGTTCCTCCACCAAATGACAGGGTATTTCATCGAGAATCTCAAGATATTTTAGAATGCTGTCGAATTTTTCTTATGGAAGAAGAAAGTCATACTGAAACGTATGAACCTTTTGAGTTTGAATATAGTTTTGGATTAAACGGACAACCTCCTGCAGAAATCCCGTTACCAACGGGCGAGACGATACGGGTAAAAGGAATCATCGACCGAATTGACCGCACAAAATCGGGGAGTCATTACCATATTATCGACTATAAAACAGGGAGCACCTATGGATATGACAACAATAAAATCTTTAAAGGCGGTCGGCAACTGCAACATTATATTTATGCCCTTGCTATTGAAGCCCATTTGCGGTTACAGGAAGGAACGGTGCAAGAAAGTGC
This sequence comes from Lysinibacillus sp., assembly GCA_012735355.1. GTDB lineage: Bacteria > Bacillota > Bacilli > Bacillales_A > Planococcaceae > Ureibacillus. Next base: position 2,693 of record JAAYHP010000006.1, read on the forward strand.
TTACTATTTCCCAACGGTAAAAGGGTTAGCCGAGCGAATCGTTCGTAGGCAAGATGAGACCCTTCGAACAAATGGAGGACTTGTATTAGAGAACTTAATTAACTTAATTGGTCACGGCACTTTCACGATGACGGATCATACGGATGATTGTAAGTTTTGTGAATTCAAACAAGTATGTAGAAGAAATTATTATGATAAAGATTTATTCGAAGGGAAACAAATGGATCCGAACAACGCTGGCCTTCGCTATTTTAAGGGGGTAAGAGCTTATGACTAATCTAATTGTGGATAAAGATGCTCGTGATAAAATTTTAACTAATTTGCATACAAACTTTTTAGTGGAAGCTGGTGCTGGCTCGGGGAAAACGACGAGTTTAGTCGGTCGAATGGTGAATATTATCGCAACAGGGACAGGCACCGTTGACGAAATTGTCGCCATTACGTTTACGAAAAAAGCGGCAGATGAATTGAAAATGCGATTTCAGTCAGAACTGGAAAAAGCAATGAAAAAAGATCCTTTAAACAAAGAGCGAATCGCTGAAGGGTTACAAAATATTGATCAAATTTACCTTGGCACCGTCCATTCCTTTTGCGCCAAATTATTGAGGGAAAGGCCAATCGAAGCAAATTTAGATATTGATTTTCAAGAATTGGACGACGATGGTGACTTCCTTCTTTTACAAGAGGCTTGGGATGAATATTTATTCAAAGTTCAAGATGAACAACCGGAAGCTCTTCAACAAATGGAAGAGTTAGGGCTTTCCGTTGAAAAATTGTTTGAAAGTTTAAGGACGTTGAAAGAGTATCCCGATGTCGAATGGGTTGTAGATGAAGTGGAAAAGCCGGACTTAAAGCCCACTTATCGCGCTTTAATGAATATATTGTATGAGGCGAGACGAGCGATTCCTGATAAGGAGCCGGAAAAGGGATTTGACGATGTCCAAAAATTAATTTTAAAAGCTATTCGTAGAGAGAAAGTCGTTGCTTCACCAACAGAGAAGGATTTGCTTACCATCCTTGAGAGTTTTGATAAAAACATAAAAGTGACCCAAAATCGTTGGGTGACAAAAGAGGACGCAAAGTTTTATGCAGGAAAGCTTCAAGATTTTGTAGAGTCATCGATCAAACCACAATTAAAACAGTGGAGGGAATATGTCCATCCAAAAATCATTCGCTTTTTAAAAGGGGCTTACGACCATTACGCCCAATTGAAAAAGGAAAGGTCTTTGTTAAATTTCCAAGATTTATTGATGAAAACGGCGGATTTGCTAAAGTCTAACCC
>JAAYHP010000524.1 GCA_012735355.1 Lysinibacillus sp.
GAGCAACACTTGGTGGAGCTGAAACAATCGCTTCAGGTTTATCCACAAGTCCAAAGATCATACCTACGATGGCAGTGATTACTAATCCGTAAAAAACTCCACCTTTAATACCTTTAGACATTAAAATTACAGTAACAACGATACCAAAAATCGCTAACAGTACATCTGGATCTTTTAAATTACCAATGGCAATTAATGTTGAAAGGTCACTGACAATAATACCTGCATTTTTAAATCCAATATATGCAATAAACAAACCAATCCCAGCACCTACAGCTAGTTTTAATTCCATTGGGATGGCATTAATTAACTTTTCACGAAGTCCTGTAAGTGTTAATAGGAAGAAGAACAGTGACGAAATAAATACCGCAGCTAATGCATGTTGCCACGGACTTCCGTTTGTTAGGACTACAGTGTATGCGAAAAATGCGTTTAAACCTAGTCCTGGCGCTAATGCTAAAGGATATTTAGCAAAAATCCCCATAATAAAACATCCGATGGCAGCTGAAACTGCTGTTGCTACGAAAACTGCTCCATAGTCCATTCTTAAATGTTCAGGAAAATTTGCGACATCACTTAAAGTCAAAATTGAAGGATTGACTACTAAAATGTACGCCATCGCTAAAAACGTTGTAATACCACCGATTATTTCACGACTGTACGTTGTGCCTAATTCATCAAATTGGAAATACTTTTTCATATTTTCCTCCGTATTTTCGTCGCTTCTGTCAATGTAGCTTAAGTATTCCCGACCCTTCCACAAACATTCAGAAAAATAAAAAGTCATGCAATTTTGCATGACTACGTTCTTCAAGGAATTCATCCTTTTGAATTCCTACTTTTTTGAAAAGCGTAGTCAAGCTATTTACGGTAGCTTGGTAGAAACTCTCGAGCCATATTCTCGACATTATACGACGTTTTTTTAATTATTCCTCAAGTAATATAACATCTAGTTTTTCGCATTTCAATACTATTTACGAACATTTTTTCATTTTTTATCATTATAGTTCGTAAAATTCGAAAAACATCCATACTTTTTTTAATTTATTCCAAATAAAAAGTAGGAATACGAAAAAAGCCTTCCTTTATCAGCAATAAAGGAAGGACTTTTCATATATATACTTTATATCATTACTCCCACTCAATCGTTGAAGGTGGCTTAGAAGTAATGTCAAGAAGTACACGGTTTACGTGAGGTACTTCGTTTACGATACGAGTAGAAATCTTTTCTAATACGTCGTAAGGAATACGTGCCCAATCACTAGTCATTCCATCAACAGATGTTACTGCACGGATTCCAATAGCCCAATCATAAGTGCGTTGGTCACCCATTACACCTACAGAACGGATATTAGGAAGCACTGTGAAGTATTGCCAAATTTCACGGTCAAGGCCTGCTTTTGCAATTTCTTCACGTAAAATTGCATCTGATTCACGAACGATTTCTAATTTTTCTTCCGTTACTTCACCTAATACACGGATTGCAAGACCAGGTACTGGTAATGGTTGACGCCATACAATTTCATCCGGTAAGCCAAGTTGCGTACCAAGTTCACGTACTTCGTCTTTAAATAATGTTTTCAATGGCTCAATCAATTCAAATTTCATATCTTCTGGAAGACCGCCAACATTGTGGTGAGATTTAATTGTTTGAGCCGTCGCTGTACCAGATTCAATAATATCTGTGTAAAGCGTTCCTTGTGCTAGGAAATCCATGTCTTTCAGTTTGCTTGCTTCATCATCAAAAACATAAATGAATTCGTTTCCGATAATTTTACGTTTTTGCTCTGGGTCGGAAACACCTTTTAATTTGTTCATGAAGCGTTCGCGAGCATCGATTTTAATCACGTTCATGCCAAATTTACCTTCAAAGGTTTCCATTACGCTTTCCGCTTCACCTTTACGAAGAAGGTTATGGTCTACAAACATACAAGTTAATTGATCGCCAATTGCTTTATGAATCAATACCGCAACTACAGATGAATCCACTCCGCCGGACAAGGCACATAAAACTTTTTTATCGCCCACTTGTTCGCGGATTTGTTGGATTTGCATCTCAATGAAGTTTTCCATTGACCAGTCGCCTTTAGCACCGCAAATATTGAATACGAATTGACGTAGTAAATCATTGCCGTAAACAGAATGCTGTACTTCTGGATGGAATTGAACGCCGTAAAATTTACGTTCTTCATTTTGCATTGCAGTAATTGGACAAGTTGCGCTTGTTGCGATCGTTTCGAACCCTTCTGGTACATTCGTTACTAAGTCGCCATGGCTCATCCAAACAACTTGTTTTTTTGGAAGGTCACCAAACAATTGATTTTCTTTTGTAATATCAATTTCTGCTTTCCCATATTCTCGCTTAGCTGCACTTTCTACTTTGCCACCAAGACTATGAGCCATCAATTGCATACCATAGCAAATCCCTAAAATCGGTAAACCTAAATTAAAGATTTCTTCATCCACTTTAAACGCCTTTTCATCATATACCGAATTAGGACCACCGGAAAAAATGATTCCAACTGCGTTCATTTCTTTAATTTCTTGCGCTGTAATTGTATGGGGATGTAACTCTGAAAATACTCCAAATTCACGAATTCGGCGAGTAATTAATTGGTTAAATTGGCTACCGAAATCGAGAACAACAATTTTTTCTTGTTCTTTTAAATGAGTCGTCACGTTTTACACCTCTTCTATTTTACTGCGATTTATTAATTTTTAAATTTTACTCTTACTTATTTATAAAATCAACTACTACAACGATTGATTAAATATTCCAAACTTTCTTTCAGTTTGTTGTAATCTAATTTTGTACTTTGACCATATAAATAACTTTCATATGCTTTAGTTATTATGGACATATGTTGAGAAAGAAATTTCTCGTCCACTTCTTTTGCAAAAGATGCTAATGTTTGACCTTCCTGTCTCTTCAAACCTTTTAACTCTAACATCTTTAATAACTTCAAATAAAGGGATTCAAAAGTTGATTCATTTAATTGTTGACGCTTCAGCCATTTTACATACACTTTCGGCATCCACTTATTACGAAGGATAAATAAAAGGATTCCTAAAACGAAGAGCCCAATTAAAACATAACTAAATAAAAAGCGATATTGTTTTAATTTGTCGAATAATCCTACAAATAGTTGTTCATTGTTTCCAGTTGTAATCTCTTCTCTCTCATTTATTTTCGTTTCCGGTTCCGTCTCTTCATCTACAGTTAACATTTCATCTTGATAAGCATCTGTTTCATAATCGTAATTAATCGAACGGTTCGTTGAAAAACCGATTGTCGGCTCAAAAGGAACCCATCCCACTTTTGGAATATAGGCTTCTACCCATGAATGGGCATCGTTATTCGTAATTTGATAAGTATTTAATTCGCCGCTTGCAACTAATTCTCCTCCGGTAAAGCCCTTTACCCATCGAGCGGGAATACCGACAGCCCGCAATAATACAACCATTGACGTTGAAAAATTGTCACAGTATCCGATTTTCGATTCAAATAAAAACTGATCTACATAATCTTGATCTACCCCTGGAACTGGAACTCCTTCAGTTTCATAGCGAAAGCCGTTTAATCCAAAGTAACTTTCAATGGCACGTGCCTTATCATAATCATTCTCTTTCCCATCGACAATTTCCTTTGCCAAATCAATGACTCTTTGAGGCAACGTATCAGGCAATTGTAAATATCTATCACGAATGGCTGGGTCGATTGGCTGTTCTATCGTTGATGTTAAATCGCTATATAAATATTCCGGCGTACTATATTCAATATGGTAAAAATCAAGTACTGTTTTTTCATTTTGAAGATATGTCGATAATTTCTCCGTTTGATGATTCATAGCAAACAACGCATCATCCGCCAATTCTGGTGAAACATACACGGACGTTGTTCCATAGGGCTGAATAATAAAATCGTAAGGATACATCGACTCTACATGGGCAAATTCTCGATTTTCTACAGGACCAATAGGTAAGGAATGATGAATTGAATCTCCTGACTTGTAAAGAAAAGCTTCCCCTACTTCAGAAGTCTCCCAACCTTTCGATGTATATACATCCTTCGTTTCTACTCGCCAATATTGTTTTTTAGAAGAATGGACCATAAATACGACGGTATCATCTCCAATAAAGGATCCACCAAGCATAGAGTCATCTTCATCGTATCCCACCTTTAAAACCCTTCCTCCAAGTCCATCTCCTTGCCCAATAGCTTTTATATACGGAACAGGGTCAGGCCATTGAGGAGTAGCTTTTGGCAGGATCGCCGCCACAAAGCCGACAAGGAAAATCGTGAATAAAACAGGCAGTGTAATCTTTAAATATTTATCGAACTTGAATGAGACACCTATTTGTAATTGCATCCGTTTTATGAATAATAGAACCATCATCATTAATCCGAGCAATACAACTTTCACAATTGCAATTGTTCCATCGTATTCTGTAAAGGTGTCTAACACGCCGATAAAAAATATCGTTAACACAAGGAAAAAGAACACATTCATCCTTACCGTTAACCAATGATGTATTAAATAAATAAACATCCAAATGAGTATAAAAAATAAAATCGATTGAAATGCATTGGTTACATATAAGAAATCCCCTTGAAATATGAGGGCAAAATTATATATCAATTCATCGTATAAAAATGCTACACCTTTTAAAGTAAATATAGAAAACTCGCTATATACATATACGATAAACCATGCAATATAAACTATCTTTATAATCCAAGAAATAGAAACATGGAGGCCGACTAAACTGATTGCAAGACAAAGAGCAATGAATAATAAAATGAACTCCAAATAACCTGTCCCAGTCAACATCATTATGGGAAGGAGCCATTCTCTTAATATGAAGAATATAACGATATAATATAAAGCTAGTTCAATGGTTTTAAATGTTTGTTCTTTCACGGTTTAATCACCTCCGTGAACACATCCGAAAACCTTTCCTTCGTAATCGGAATGATTTTTACGTTAAAATATTGGCTTTTAATTTGAGTTCGCTCAAATTCTTCTTGAGTAGTAACGACATAACAAATAATACCTTTCATCCATTTTGAATGATGCATAAAATAGTTTTTAAGTGAATCCGTTAATTCTCCAGTAAACAATATCATGGACGACTCTAGTTTCATCTGTTCTTTCGTCAAAATAAAATCTATATTTTCTGTATCGCTAGCTTCTACAACGGCTAACTGACGCATCACCTCTTCCCATTCGCCGTGAGATTTTATTTTTGGATAAAATTTTTCATTGTCTCCTGCAATGAAAAAGGAAACATCTCCGTGATTTTTAACAATCGCGTGTAATACAGAAGCAGATAGTTCAATGACTTCTTCAAAATGTTTCTTCGTTGTAGCATCTACGACAATAACTGTTTCTTCACTTTGACGTTCTTCAAAATCTTTCGTTCTTAATGTTTCATTTTTCGCAAAGGACTTCCAATGAATCCAAGAAAATCTATCACCTGCTTGGTAGTCTCTGACGCTTGTTACCATAGAAGTATCTTTCACAAAGGCATAGGGAGAAAGTACTCCACCTTGATCAAACTGCTTTGGTAATTGTCTATATTTAATATTTAATAACTTTGGATAAACGAGCATGCTCTGCTTTTCAGTGACAAATTTGTGCCGTACCGTCCAACCGAAAAAATCAGTAAAGGTAAATTGCAATGTGGAAAACTGTATTTCCCCCCGCTCAAGTTCAGGAATCTCGTAAGTCCAATGAAATCTTCTCTTCCATCCCACAAAATAAAGGTTTGAACAACCTTTTGATTTTTCAACAACATCGCTATTAAGTCCCAATTCCCTCACCGTTAAAAAGGCTAAAGGAAACAAAGTAGCATTTTTAAAATGAATCGTTACGGTCGCTTTATCCCCCCTTGAAAGCCGTCTTGGGGTTATTTCCCTTCCCACTTCCTTGATTTGAATCGGTATAAAGGTTAGGACTAAAGAAAATAATAAAAATGGAATCAGTGTATAAAAAAGAAACCAACTAACAAACCCGCCTTGAAACATGGCGTAGCTAAAAGTGATTGCAATTAATAGCACCATGGCCATAAAGCGACCTATTTTACTTAACATTTGCTTATACTTACTCATCTTTCAGCATACCTTTTAATCGGAATGTCGGACTTAATAAGGATATCGTTTAAAATATGTTCCACCGTCACACCTTCGTAGCGTGCTTCCGGTTTTAAAATGATCCGATGCCCAAAGACAAAGGGAGTTAAATATTGAACATCATCAGGCTTCACAAAATCTCTACCTCTCATTTTTGCATAAGCTTGTGCGGCGCGCATTAAAGCAATCGTTCCCCGCGGACTAACCCCTAAATAAACATTCCTTTCAGTTCTTGTTGCGCGAGCTAACCCGACAATATAACCCTTTACCGAATCGTCAATATATACAGTGCGCACTTCTTCTTGCAACGCTAACAATTCATCGATTGTAATGACTGGCTCTAATAAATGAATTGGAGTTGTCTTCTCCGCCCGTCTTAATATTTCTACTTCCTGTTGAAAAGTCGGATAACCCATTTCGATTTTCATTAAAAATCGATCTAATTGAGCTTCTGGTAAAGGATACGTTCCTTCGTATTCAATTGGATTTTGCGTTGCCATTACAAAAAATGGTTTTGGAAGATGAATTGTTTCACCATCAACACTCACCGACGATTCTTCCATACTTTCAAGTAAAGCTGACTGGGTTTTAGGGGATGTTCGATTAATTTCATCTGCTAAAATAATATTTCCTATAATTGGTCCAGGTCTAAATTCAAATTGTAACGTTTTAGGATTGTATATAGAGACACCAATAACATCAGAAGGTAGTAAATCTGGAGTAAATTGGATTCGCTTAAACTCTGCGCTTACGGATTTTGCAAGAGCCCGAACCATCATCGTCTTACCAACACCCGGAACATCTTCTAACAATACATGGCCGCCAGCAAGTAAAGCGACGATGCTAAGCTCAGCGACTTCCCGTTTTCCAATCATGACTTTCTCTATGTTTTCGATAATCATTTCAATTTTTTTATGCATACAACAGCCTCCCTGTACCCGTTCCAAAAATCAGAATTTACACACAATATTAAATAAAGCATAAACGAAAATTATAGTGGAATACAACTAATTACAATACATATACAGTTTTTTAAACATTCATTTCCATAAGTTTATTTTCCACCTTTTTCCGTAAATTTAAACAAAAAAGAGAGGTTGGGACAAAAGTAAAAACTCATCATTTTCTCTTAAAAGAAAATGATGAGTTTTTGATATTAAACTGAAAATTGATTTCCGTTCCGGGGACGCTTTCCACGGGCCCGACTCGAGCCTC
>JAAYHP010000525.1 GCA_012735355.1 Lysinibacillus sp.
AGGAGGCTCGAGTCGGGCCCGTGGAAAGCGTCCCCGGAACGGAAATCAATTTTCAGTTTAATATCAAAAACTCATCATTTTCTTTTAAGAGAAAATGATGAGTTTTTACTTTTGTCCCAACCTCTTCTCGTCTAAATTTATTTGCCGTTATTTACTAACACAGTTTCGCCCTTTTTTCTTAGCTCTATAGAGAGCCTTGTCAGCACCTTTTATAACATCTTGGGGATCTTTAAATTTACTGTTTTTTTCACATACACCAATACTGATCGTAACAAATAATTGGCTCGTAGTATTCCCACGCTTTGTTTTGGAATTTTTAGATTTTGAAGTTTTTCTAGTATATCCTGTTTTTGATATTTGCTCACGTAATTTTTCTAAATGTGGTATTACTTCATCTATAGTTTTACCTGGGAAGAGAATTGTAAATTCTTCTCCACCATAACGAAAAGCTTTTCCTCCACCTGTAACTTTCATTAACTGAGATGCTACTAATTTTAGAACATCATCTCCAACGTCATGGCCGTATTTATCATTAAACTTTTTAAAAAAATCAATATCGATCATCGCAATCACATATTTATTGCCCAGTTTCATTAAGTTCTCCCTAAGGGCACGGCGAGAAGGTATTCCTGTGAGTTCATCAAGATATGCCATGGAGTAGGAGTCTTGAATAATGCCTACAATTAATATTAAACCAGCAGCACTTAAAAATATGGAAAAAGAAAATTTATCATTAATGAAAAAGAGGGCTAGAAAAATAGAGATAATAACACCAGCTAACCGCACCTCAAAGACACTTTTTTTCACATAGGCTTTTAATATAAAAAATAATAGTGTCATAAAGAAAATTAAGAAAGCCATCTGATTCATAACTGTATTCTCTATTGGGAGATTTGCGAATTGATAATTTAATATTTTATGTATTGTCGGATGATTAGTAACAATTATTTTATAAATAACAAACAGCTCGATAAGCAGAAGAGATATACGAATTTTCCCCCATAAAGTGAATAAGCCTCTTTCCTTGAAGTGCGAAATAATAACAATATTAAGAGGGATTAATAAGCACATCAAGGGATAAAGTATGTGCGAAAAGGTTTGTACAGTTATAGATAATTCCGAATAATAGCTTAACATTAAGTCCAACAGAATAAGCAGTAAAAAGATTAGAAATACCCTTCCTTGATTAAAACGAATGCATAATATGATTCCTAACCCAAAAAGAACATATGGAGAATATTCAATAACAAATAGTACAGGAGGTGTAAAAGAAGGTATGTTTTTAATTAAGAAATAACATCCGAAAAGAATAAAAAAATAAATAATAGATGAATAGATATACTTAAAAGTAATTTTCACTTAAGTTGAACCACCTTTAATTATGAGCAGTAAATATTCGTAGTTAATTGTATATACAATTATTAGTTTCGGTTATTTAAATGGAAACTTTAATTTTGATATTATGAGAATCATATATAAATAAATAGAAAGGGCTTGTCCAGAAAGAAAAAAATGATCACCCAACAATGAATTGGGTAATCATTTTTTTCTTGTGCTAAATATTCTTTTCTGACAAGCCTTTTCCTTTATTTTTCGATGTTTATTTATTCTTTTCCCGTTACGAGCGGACAACTCGGAGGCTAGTGACGTTGAAAAACTTTGCTTTGGCACTAAACTTACGGCGCATCAAAGACTTTACGATCTTCACTAAAATCAAATCAAAGAGTTTGGATGGTATTTCTTCCGCTTTTCTTCGCCATATATAGCGCTTGATCTGCTCGTTTTATTAAAGTATCAGGTATATCGTTTTGTTGAAAGGAAGAAATACCGAAACTAGATGTTATACGGTCAACATAACAGAATGTATGGTTTTCGATAATGTTTCGAAGCTTTTCTGCAAGCTCAGTGGCTTCAAATAAAGATTTATCTTTTAAAATGATTATAAACTCTTCTCCTCCCTATCGCCCAAATAAGTCGTTAGGATGAATATGATTTTTAACTAAAGAAGTAAATTCTTTAAGTACATGATCTCCTACATCATACCCGTATTCATCATTAATTTCCTTAAAATGATCAATATCAAAGTAAATTATAGAAAAAACGTCCTTAGAGTTATAACATCTTTTTACTTCATTTTCTAGCCATGAATCTATTGATCTACGATTGCCAATATCAGTTAAAGCATCATAATAAGCGTTTTTTCTTAACATATCTAATTCTAAATAAGCTGATACAATTTTTTGAAAGTAAAATAAAACTAAGATGTAAATTAAGGTACTTAAGAGTACTGAATAAGGGTATCATTCACTCTGGCATTATGGAAATGTGGTAAGCCTATTAAAATTGTAATAAAGAAAATAAAGAATGAAAATGCCAGTGCTCTTTTTCTCTCCAAAACCATAAAAATATAAATAAAGTAAGAAGTAGACCATAATAAATAGACATTAATAATGCCATGTTCAAGTTCAACAGCCATAGAATAAACTCTAAATAGATGATAAAGGCCAAATACTACTAAACATATAATCTCACAAATATGCATAATGCAATTAAAATAAATAAGCAACCAAATGACTGCGAGGAAAATGCATAGAGGAGGAGGTGCCAATCCCATAAAGCTATCAACATATGGTGAAAACAACCAATATATAGCATTTGTAATAAAAGTGTTGGTAAAAAATACAATTATAGGTGTAATGTTTACAG
>JAAYHP010000526.1 GCA_012735355.1 Lysinibacillus sp.
GGCCCGACTCGAGCCTCCTCGGAGCTCGTTCCTCGCTCCTGCGGGGTCTCGAGTTTCGGGCTGTTCCCGTTGGAGTCGCCCCGTCACTCCAATCAATTTTCGTTGCATATCATTTTTTACTATGCTTCTTCACTGATTCTTAATTAAATTAGCTATATGTCCCAACCTCTTACTTAATTATTCAATCTCTCCCGCCCAGGCAAGCATACCGCCTTCCATATTCGTTGCGTCGAATCCTTGATTTTCTAGAAACATTGTCGCTTGAGCACTGCGACCCCCAGCATGACACACAATAATATAAGGTTTATTTTTAGCTAGTTCCTGCATTCGAATGGGAAGTAACGCTAACGGAATATTTACCGCCCCTGGTATTTTTCCTCCTGCCACTTCCTCCACTTCTCGCACATCAATAATGTTCAATGATTCTCCTGCTTCTAAACGTTGTTGTACTTCGCTTGCACTAATCGATTTCATTTATATGAATCCCCCTTTTAATTTCTCCAAGCACTCATACCCCCACGCACATTCGTAACGCGCTCGTATCCTAATTTCTTTAATTGCCTACAAGCTTGACTACTTCTCATTCCACTTTGACAAATGACTACAATTTCTTTATCTTTCGGCAAATTAGAATAATTAGAGCCAAGGGGTATATTTTTGAATTGACGAATATGATTTGCTTTAAATTCAGCTGGTGTTCTAACGTCAATAAATACTTTATCTTTATCATTTAACATATTTTTTAATTTCGATGTAGAAATAGTTTTCACACCTTTTGTTGGCACCATTCTCCATACTATAAACAACGCAATTATAATTAATAACACAATCCATTCCATTTTAATCACCTCTTTAATACCTAACAGGGTATTGTTTCCGTGAAAAATAAATAGCTGATGATACAGCTATTTTAGTTATTAGCGACTTTTGACAATTAAATTGACCGCTTCTTGAACAAGTTCATTCATATTTTCTGATTCACTTTTTTGAATGCATTCAATTAAATTTTCGCTAACAATAACCCCGATCGTCCGATCAACAGCAGAACGTACTGCGCTCAGTTGGGTTACTACATCTTTACAATCTTTTTCTTCTTCCATCATCCGAATAATTCCACGAATTTGCCCTTCAATTCGTTTTAAACGATTAATTGATTTCGTATCATATTTCAATGCAGTACCCCTTTCTTTAACAATTGATTTGACATTGAATTGTTACCATTATATTATACCCTCGAGGGTATAAAGTCAACTAAAGTGAGGCGATTTCATGAAAAAAATTTTAATGTTCGTACTAGCCATCATGTTGCTTGCTAGTTGCCAAGAAGAAGCAAGCTACATCACCATTTCATTAGATGAAGTAGAAAGCAAGGTTGAAGAAGGTTTCATTATTTTAGATGTACGTGAAGTCTTTGAATACGATGAAGGACATATACCTAATTCAGTAAACAAACCGCTATCTGAACTACAAGAAGGGGATTTTTCCAACATATCAAAAAATGAAAAGTACATCGTCATTTGTCGCAGTGGCAACCGTTCCATTACAGCAAGTGATATTTTAACTGAATCTGGCTTTACTGTCGTCAATACTTCTGAAGGTGTATCTACTTGGCCGGGGGAGTTAGTGAGATAAACGTTTTCCATGTTCATAAGACATAGGGGAGAGAATGTTGAATAATATTGATTTGTATGTTCATTCGAAAGAAGCTCAACAACGTCTTTATAAGCGTACTTTATGGATTGTTATTTTATCCCAAACCTTTGGGGGCGCTGGGCTTGCAGCTGGAATCACTGTCGGGGCTTTGCTCGCTCAGCAAATGTTAGGTTCATCTAGCGTTGCCGGCTTACCAACCGCTTTATTCACTCTTGGGTCTGCCTTAGCTGCCTTTTTAGTCGGGCATTTTTCGCAAATTTACGGGCGTCGTCTCGGTCTTTCTTTCGGATTTATCGCTGGGGGAATAGGAGCCATTGGCGTTGTTATCGCAGCGAACATTCATAACATCATTTTGTTATTCTTATCGTTATTCGTTTACGGTGCTGGTACATCTACAAACTTACAAGCTCGTTACGCCGGAACCGATCTAGCAGGACCTAAGCAGCGGGCAAAAGCGGTTAGTATCGCAATGGTCGCTACGACTCTAGGGGCTGTCGCAGGACCAAACTTAGTCACTCCTACTGGTGCATTTGCAAAATCTATCGGTATGCCTGAATTAACAGGACCTTTTTTATTAGCTGCTGTTGCTTATTTATTAGCTGGAATTTCCTTTTTCCTGTTTTTACGCCCGGATCCTTTAATTGTTGCAAAAGCCATTGAGATTGAAAAAGAGAAAGTAGGCCAAAAAGATTTTGGAGATGCGAAAGAAATTTCTTCACCATCAACATCAAACCGGATGGGGATTTTTGTAGGAGGAACAGTGCTCATCCTATCTCACACGATTATGGTGGCTATTATGACAATGACACCGGTTCATATGCAAGGTGCCGGGTGTGGTCTAGGTGTCATCGGAATGGTCATCGGGTTGCATGTAGCTGCGATGTATTTACCGTCCCTCGTCACAGGGATTATTGTCGATCGATATGGTCGCACTATCATGGCGGTTGCTTCAGGAATTGTTCTTGCACTTTCAGGTGTACTCGCCGCCTACACGCCAGGAGACGCGATTTTATCATTATCCATTGCACTCATATTACTCGGTTTAGGATGGAACTTCGGATTAATTAGCGGAACAGCGATCATTATCGATTCCACAACCGTTCATAATCGAGCAAAAGTGCAAGGTTCTGTCGATGTGTTAGTTGCCCTTGCCGGCTCAGCAGGTGGACTATTTTCCGGAATCATCGTTGCAAACTCGAGTTACGCGATGCTAAGCTTCCTCGGTACCTATTTCGCACTTTTATTCATCCCGCTATTACTATGGAGGCGAATTAAACAGGGAAAAAAGCAATGAATCTATCAATCAAACAATAGATTAATAGTACTTCGCGCAAGCTAAAAATACTTCCACCTCTAGCTTGCGCGACTATTTTAAATAACCATTTCTTTATTTTTTCCTAATCATTACTAATATCCCTGACATAATCAACGAAAATTGAATCGACTGTAACGGCTCCCGTTCATAAATCAAAAAATACGACAATACAAACAAAGTCACGAAATATATGAAAACCTGTCCAATTTTCAAGCGGCCATCTCCATTTAGTCTTTTACCCTATCATATGATTTAGCTACAATTAACATGCCTTTTGAGTATCAACAGATTTTGTGGCGATATCAATGGATTTTGTGACAATATCCCCAAGTCCAAGCCAATCCCCTATCCCAAACCTTCACCCACCAGGAATCACTAACGGAAAACTCGCATATTCGTGATACTTTGGGGTTTTATCCAAATGAGTCTCATACAAAACAACTTCCGTCACATTAAACGAAAAAGTTTTCCCATCCCTCTCGCGAATTTGCAAAAGACTCGCCGAATCAAAAGCATCTCCGCTATTCCATTTTCTAGCCAATGTAATGTGAGGACGGAAAGGCTTTTAATCTAACTCAAAACCAGTCTCCACACACATTCTAAAAACCAATTGCTGAATCCCACGGAGCTCCTCCGATGATTCCACATCTGCCCAAAAAATTCGTGGCGACTTTGCAGGACCAAACGTACCAAGAGCATTCAACGTAAGGGTAAAAGAAGACTCCTTTTCTAAAACCTCCCTTACCTTTTCCATCGCCTCTTCTAACATCGACTTCTCCGCAAACCCTAAAAAAGCTAGCGTTATGTGGTAATCTTCAGGATGTACCCAACGAGCAAAAGGAAAATCCCCTTTCCGTTCTCCAATCCAAGCATCCAAAAACTCTTTCGTTTCTTTTGGTAGTTTCACTGCAAAAAAGTAATGGTGTTTCGTCATTGAAATCCCTCTTTTCATCCGAAAACTTGACTCTTTTTAGTATCTACCCTTCTATTAATTTTAATCCAATCGTGGCAACGAGAATGATGAAAATACAAACAATTCTTTTCCAACTCTTCGATTCTCCGTAAAAGATCATACCTACAAGGGTACCACCAACAACGCCAATTCCTGTCCAAACTGCATAAGCCGTTCCCATCGCAATCGTCTCCATCGCATATTGCAATAATACAAGGCTCCCGCCAAATCCTAAAACAAACAAAGCAATCGGCTTCCAACTACGATTCACCGCAAATTGATTCATCATTGCAACGCCAAAGGTTTCTAAGAACCCTGCAATAATCAGTACACCCCACGCCATTACGATTCCACTTCCTCTCTAGCTACTTCTTCATCCGTCACAAGTTTCAATCCAATGACCCCGCCCATTAACAATAAAATCAACAATATTTTTACAAGATGAAAAGGCTCACCGAAGAACAAAATTTCACTCATCACCGCGCCGAACGTCCCAAGTCCTACAAACACTGAATAAACGGTCCCGGCAGGCAAATAAGAAGAAGCATTAATCAACAAATAGTTACTAATGATGATAGCCACTACCGTCACCGTCCATTCTAAGAAACCTCCCGCATGAGCGAGCCCAATCACCCATATGACTTCAAAAAATGCTGCTACGAGAACTTTCACCCAATGTTTATTCAAGAAACCTTTCTCCTTTCCAAACTGAAAAAAGCCTAAGAGATATGGAATATATCTCCCAGGCTTTTATCCTTCCGTGAACGCGAGTGCGTAGTTTTCTCTCGGACCAGACCTGACTCAGCGGAACCCTAGAAAACTTTTTCTTGTTCAATTTGATACACATTATGCCATAGCAAAAAGAAAGTTTCAATTGTTGTAAGCGATTCGATTAATAATAGTTCATTATTTAAAGTTGTATTCTGTTACGATTTTCTCCCGCCCTGTCGTCACATCCTTAAAGTATTCATATAAACATATTCCAAGGAAGGAACCAGAAACGTTATAAACATTTGAGAACCCTTCATGTTGCAATATTTTCACCGCGTTGTAACTGCGTTGACCTGAACGGCAATGTAAATATACTGGTTTATCTCGAGGGATTTCATCTATCCGCTCACGCAATTCACTTAACGGAATGTTGATCGCATTCACTAAATGGCCTCTTTCAAATTCGTTCTTTTCTCGAACGTCAATAATCATAGCCCCTTCTTCCACTAATCCGCGCACACGAGACACATTCACTTGCTTATAATCTTCATGTAAAATATTTAATCCGACAAGTGCTGCTAAATTCACCACATCCCGAGCTGTACTGTACATCGGAGAATAAGTTAACTCCAACTCTTTTAAATCTTCTAGAGTCCCCCCCATCGTAATTAACGTTGCAATCACATCGATTCGTTTATCCGAATTCCCTTTCCCGATTGCTTGAGCACCGATAATTCTTCCTGTCGGCACTTCAAAAATTAATTTGAAATGAAGTGGATTGCTGTTAGGCATTAATCCTACTTTATCCGGCGCAATAACATAGACGCTGTCGTATTGCATGTTTGCCGCCTTTGCCTGTCTCTCATTTAATCCTGTCGCTGCGCAGTTTAAATCAAAAATTTTAATTCTCGATGAACCAATTACCCCTTTATTTTCAGTCTTTTGCCCATAAATATGGTCCGCTGCAGCTCTCGCCTGTCTTACTGCAGGTCCAGCTAAGGCAAGTCTTGTCGGCTGACCCGTGAGGCGATTGAATACTTCAATGGCATCCCCTACCGCATAAATGGATGGGTCCGACGTTTGATAATTAGCATTTACTTTAATGCCACCGAGTTCCCCAATAGCAAGCCCAGCTTCTTTTGCGAGCGAAACTTCCGGACGCACCCCAATTGAGAGCACCACCGCTTGGGCTTCAACTCGTTTTCCAGAACTTAGCTCAATATCCTTTTCTGTAATTTTAGCAAGCCCATCTCCAAGAATTAATTGGATACCATGGTCGTGCATTTCTTTATGAAGAATTTGCACCATATCTTCATCAAATGGCGCCATAATTTGCGGAGAATGTTCCACTAACGTTACTTCTTTCCCCGCTTCTCTTAAGTTCTCAGCCACTTCAACACCAATAAAGCCTCCGCCAACAACAGCGATTTTCTCCACGCCGAATCCGCTAATATATTGATTTAGTCGATCGATATCTACCACATTTCTTACGGTAAAGACATGTGGCAAATTGACACCTTCAAATGGTGGTACAATCGGATTAGCCCCTGGTGAAAGAATTAATACGTCATAGCTTTCCTCATATTCTTCATTTGTTACTAAATTTTTCACCGTAACTGTTTTTTCATCCCGATTAATCTTGATGACTTCTTGATTTACGCGAGCATCAATATTGTATTTTGTTTCAAAGCTTTCCGGCGTCATTAACACAAGTTTGTCTTTCGATTCCACAATACCGCTTAAATGATAAGGTAAAGAACAATTGGAAAATGACACGTGAGGTCCTTTTTCAAACATAATTATTTCAGCATGTTCATCTAACCTGCGAATTCTCGCTGCCGCTGTCGCTCCTCCAGCAACTCCACCTATGATTAACACTTTTTTCATATAATCCACTCCCACTTTTTCATACCTTTGAAGGTATCTATTTTTTCTTCCATCCTCGAAGATGAAGCAATAAGTATAAAATAACGCGTTACTCAAAACTAATTGATTTAACAAAAATATATACCCCTATAGGTATTTTGTCAACGAATTAAACGTGAACCCTTCGTGGAATATTTATGAACATTTATGCCACAGGAACTTTTCCTTTATCACCATTGTTTCTTTCGTTATGATGGAAGTAACTGCCCTTAAGGGAGGGATACGATGTCAAAAGAGAGAAAAGAATTGGAACCGATTAGCGAAGAAGAATTAATTGAACTCGTTTTAGAAGCTCAACAAGAAGCGTTAGAGGCAGAGCGGGAAGCTAGATTAAAGGGTGAAAAGCAGCCTAAGAAAACACCTCGTTCGGTGAAGCTAATGGCCTGGCTTATGGCAATCATGCTTGCCTTTAGTACTTTTGCCGCCATATTTGAAATCTACTCTATACCAGCGATTGAGTTTTTAAAAACATCAGCAAGGCTTTCTTCTCAAGAAGATATTCAATCATATAAAAAAGCCGTCGTTGAAATTTCCACAAGCGATGGGAAAGGAACAGGCTTTGCCATATCTGATGACGGCTACATCGTAACGAATAACCATGTTGTAGAAAAAGCGTTAACGATTACTGTCATTTTCCCCGATGATGGTATTTATGAAGGAGAATTAATAGCTACTTTCCCTGAGGTAGATTTAGCATTGCTAAAAGTTGATGGAGAACATTTACCTTATTTAACGTTGGCGGATACATACTCTTATTCCGTTCATGAGCCGGTCAATTTTATCGGTAATCCACTGTACTTTACCGGCATTGCCAATGAAGGGCGAGTGCTTGAGTCACTTTTACTTTCTGACTGGGATGAAGAAGTGTTTATGATGGATGCACCTGTTTATCGTGGAAATAGTGGAAGCCCAGTCATTAATCAAGAAGGAAAAGTCATCGGAATTGTTTTTGCTACGTTGAATCATGAAAAGCACGGCCGAGTAGGGTTATTTATCCCCGTGGAACATTTGCAGGATAGAATAGAGGATTTACTTGGGAAAGGCATACTGCAATCGCTAAAGTGATTTTTGCAAGTGGATATCCCTACTTCATAATCTTGAAAAGCAGAAAAAAGCTGTACGAAAGCCAAGTTTACTTCGGCATTTCGTTACAGCTCATCCATCACATGATAGCTCTACCGCTTTTTGTAATGTATCCACTGAAGAATTTCCTTTCGTCACAGGCGCTTGATCCAACACACTTAACTTCACTTTTCCATTCCCCCTTTCAACCTTTTGACTTATTATAATTCGACAAATACACTAATATTAAGATTAATGCTCACTTTCAGCGACTGAAACCGACAACAAATCAACTAGTTTCCATGGCATACTATATAATTACTGTAAATCAAGTTTACAGAAAACTACTCTTTTACATATGATTTAATATATTCCTAACTCTATTTTTACTATTTTTGACTTTCTTGCTATCACTATTAAAATATAACTTTATTTTTCATCCATATATTTCGACAATACCCTTTCCTAGCATATTTATATTGTCAATTTCGTTGTCAGAAAAAATTGTGACAGTCTTTTATTTTCTGCTTTCGATTCCCTTATCACATTGAAATACAAACCATTTTTATACTTTAATAATAAAAC
>JAAYHP010000527.1 GCA_012735355.1 Lysinibacillus sp.
AAATAGAACAAGCTCGAGAACAATTGCAATTAGCCATTCAAGATGAACGATTTGAAGATGCGGCGAAATATCGAGACGAAATTAGAGAATTGGAACGTAAGCTTGAAGTTGGAGGTGTTGATGCACCATGAACCTCGAATATTTTTTAAAAGCAGAGGCGCCCAGTTGGATGGGAACTGACAGTGCAGAAAATGACATTGTGATTTCAACCCGTATACGTCTTGCGAGAAACTTAAACGGATTTCGCTTTCCGCTAATTTTTAGCGATGAAGAAGCGAACACAGTCGATAATATGGTAACTCAAGCTTTCCTTCAATTGAACGATGGAAGTAACGACTTTTCCCATTTTGCTATTCGTGAAATGCCAGCATTACAACGCCAAGTATTAGTGGAAAAACACCTTATTAGTCCGATGCTTGCTAAGAAAGAAAAGTATGCATCCGTATTAATATCCCAAAACGAAGCTATTAGTGTCATGGTCAACGAGGAAGACCATTTAAGAATTCAGTGTTTATCACCGGGATTACAACTTATAGAAACGTATGAATTAGCCAATAAATTAGATAGTCAACTAGAGAAACTTTTACCATATGCTTATGATAACAACTTTGGATATTTAACGAGCTGTCCGACGAATGTGGGTACAGGACTAAGGGCTTCCGTCATGATGCATTTGCCTGGTTTATCGATGATGAAGCAAATGAAAGCATTGACACAAATGTTAGCTCGTTTCGGAATGGTTGTAAGAGGTATTTATGGTGAAGGTAGCGAAAATTTAGGGAACATGTATCAAATCTCAAATCAAGTAACCCTCGGTAAAGCGGAAGATGAAATCATTGATGATTTACAAAATGTTGTAATGCAAATTATTGAGCAAGAAAGAAATGCGCGCCAAACATTATTGAACCAATCACGACTTGCGCTAGAAGATCGCTTTATGCGCGCCTTAGGAACTCTAAAATATGCACGAATTATGACGAGCGAAGAAGCAGCAACATGTTTATCCAATGTTAGATTAGGTGTAGATTTGGGCATTATTAAAGAAGTTCCAAAAACTGTTTTAAATGAATGTACAATTCTCATTCAACCAGGATTTGTTCAACAATATGCAGGCACGACTCTAGAACCAGCTGAACGAGATATATTCCGAGCAAAATTGATACGAGAAAAGTTAAGCAACGGGAATTCGAAATTAAAAGAAAAAGGAGAGGAAAAATATGATGTTTAATCGTTTTACGCAACGAGCTCAAAAAGTTTTACAATTAGCCCAAGAAGAGGCTATTCGTTGGAAACATGAATCCATCGGTACGGAACATATTTTACTCGGGCTTATTCGTGAAGGCGGAGGCATTGCAGCAAAAGCTTTAGAAGCAATTGATGTAAGCCCACAAATGATTGAAGCTGGTATTGAAGAGTTAGTAGGTAAAGGTACGAAGGATGTTGGCCCAATCGTTCACTATACACCGAGAGCGAAAAAAGTCATCGAGTTATCCGTCGATGAATCTCGCAAATTAGGTCATGCTTATATCGGAACGGAACATATTTTACTCGCGCTTATTCGCGAAGGTGAAGGTGTTGCAGCAAGAGTGCTTGCAAACGCTGGTGTGAGTCTCAACAAAGCTCGTCATCAAGTACTTCTTCTTCTCGGAAATAACGATGTTACTCAAAATGGTTCAAGTCCAGCCCAAGCGGTAAATACTCCTACTCTTGATAGTTTGGCTCGAGATTTAACAGCGATTGCTCGTGAAGGTTCTCTTGACCCTGTTATTGGCCGAAGTAAAGAAATTACACGAGTGATTGAAGTGTTATCTCGCCGTACGAAAAATAATCCAGTTTTAATTGGGGAACCCGGTGTTGGTAAAACTGCTATTGCAGAAGGGCTTGCTCAACAAATAGTCAATAATGAAGTACCTGAAACATTGCGCGATAAACGTGTAATGACGCTAGATATGGGTACTGTCGTAGCAGGTACGAAATACCGCGGTGAATTCGAAGATCGCTTGAAAAAAGTGATGGATGAAATTCGCCAAGCAGGAAACGTCATTTTATTCATTGACGAACTTCACACATTGATTGGTGCTGGTGGTGCGGAAGGAGCAATTGACGCTTCAAACATTTTAAAACCGGCACTTGCCCGCGGTGAATTGCAATGTATCGGTGCCACAACACTAGATGAGTATCGTAAATACATTGAAAAAGATGCTGCTTTAGAGCGTCGTTTCCAACCAATTCAAGTGGATGAACCGACAGTAGAAGAAACAATTCAAATTATTAACGGCTTACGGGATCGTTATGAAGCCCATCACCGTGTAAAAATTACAGATGAAGCGATTGAAGCGGCAGCGAAGTTATCAGACCGCTATATTTCAGACCGCTTCTTACCAGACAAAGCCATTGACTTAATTGACGAAGCAGGTTCGAAAGTGCGCTTACGTTCTTTCACTGTTCCACCAAATTTAAAAGCGCTAGAAGATAAGTTAGAACATGTGCGCAATGAAAAGAATGCGGCAGTATCTAGCCAAGAATTTGAAAAGGCAGCAGCTCTTCGTGACACAGAACAAAAAATTAAAGAAGAGTTAGAGCAAACGAAAAAATCTTGGAAGGAAAAACAAGGTAAGGAAGAATCAAAAGTCACTGTTGAAGATATCGCAGAAGTAGTTTCAATGTGGACTGGAATTCCAGTAAATAAAATCGCTCAAGAAGAGTCTGCAAAGCTTCTGAACTTAGAAGAAGAACTGCACAAGCGAGTTGTAGGACAAAAAGAAGCAGTGGAGGCTATTTCAAGAGCCATTCGCCGTGCTCGAGCTGGATTAAAAGATCCGAAACGTCCAATCGGTTCCTTTATCTTCTTAGGTCCTACAGGTGTTGGTAAAACGGAACTAGCTAGGGCGTTGGCAGAAGTGATGTTCGGCGACGAAGATGCGATGATTCGTATCGATATGTCTGAATACATGGAAAAACACTCCACTTCTCGCTTAGTTGGCTCACCTCCTGGATACGTAGGGTTTGAAGAAGGTGGTCAATTAACGGAAAAAGTAAGACGTAAACCTTATTCTGTCGTACTCTTAGATGAAATTGAAAAAGCTCATCCGGACGTATTCAATATTCTATTACAAGTGCTTGATGATGGTCGTCTAACGGATTCTAAAGGTCGCACAGTCGACTTCCGCAATACAGTTGTTATCATGACTTCAAATATTGGAGCGGAAGCTTTAAAATATCAAAAGAGTCTAGGATTTGGAGTAGGCGATAAAGCGAATAAATATAAAGACATGAAGGGTACGATGTTAGAAGAATTGAAAAAAGCTTTCCGCCCGGAATTCTTAAACCGAATTGATGAAACAATCGTCTTCCATCCATTAGAAAAAGACGAATTAAAACAAATCGTTTCATTAATGGCAAAGTCTTTAACGAAACGATTAAAAGAACAAGATATCGAATTAGAATTAACAGATGCTGCTTTAGAAAAAATCGCAGAAGAAGGATACGACCCACAATACGGGGCAAGACCAATTCGCAGAGCTTTGCAAAAACATGTGGAAGACCGTCTGTCAGAAGAGTTGTTAAAAGGCAATATTTCTACTGGCAATGCGGTAGTGTTCGATTATGTTGACGGCGAATTTGTTGTTCGACAAAAAGATGTTGTCGAAAGTGTATAATCCTTAAATAAAAAATGCGTTTCTAGTACAATGCTAGAGACGCATTTTTTCACCTGCTATAATAGCCATACAAATATTTGTTTTAGGAGGAAGTAATGGCGAAAAAGAAAACGAAATTTTGCTGTCAAAGTTGTGGCTATGAATCCCCTAAATGGTTAGGGAGATGCCCAGGGTGTGGTGAATGGAACACTTTTGTAGAAGAAGTGGAAATTGTAACGAAAGCCCGAGGAGCCTTTCAACATTCTGACACTCCAAGTCAAAAAGCGATCCCGATTATCGATGTGGAAACTCAAGAGGAGCCAAGAGTACCAACGGGTATGGTGGAATTAGACCGAGTGCTTGGCGGTGGGATTGTTCCAGGTTCTTTAGTTCTAATTGGGGGAGATCCGGGGATTGGAAAATCGACGCTGTTGATGCAACTATCTGCTATTTTATCGAATAAAAGTCATCGCGTATTGTACATATCTGGAGAAGAATCCATTAAGCAAACTAGACTCAGAGCTTCAAGACTAGGTGTTCAATCAAAAGAATTATTTATTTATGCGGAAACTGATTTAGAATTTATTCGTCATACTATAGAGGAAGTAGCTCCAAAGTTTATTATCGTCGATTCGATTCAAACGGTGCATCACCCTAAAGTCACGAGTGCTCCGGGGAGTGTATCACAAGTTCGAGAATGTACTTCAGAGCTAATGAAAATTGCCAAAACGAAAGGCATTGCAACCTTTCTCGTAGGGCATGTGACAAAAGAAGGACAAATTGCAGGACCAAGGATACTCGAACATATGGTTGATACCGTCCTTTATTTCGAAGGAGAAAGACACCATACGTATCGGATTTTGAGAAGCCATAAAAACCGTTTCGGCTCAACAAATGAAATAGCAATCTTTGAAATGATCCAATCGGGCTTAAAAGAGGTGTTAAATCCTTCTGAACTCTTTTTAGAAGAGCGTTCCCATGGAGCTGCTGGTTCGACAGTAGTTGCTTCCATGGAAGGGACAAGGCCGATATTGGTTGAGATTCAATCATTAGTAACGCCGACAAGCTTTAATTATCCGAAACGAATGGCAACAGGAGTTGACCCCAATCGTGTCCAACTTTTAATGGCGGTGTTGGAAAAACGGATGGGTATGCTGTTGCAGGCACAAGATGCATATATTAAAGTGGCTGGAGGCGTAAAACTGGATGAGCCAGCCATTGATTTAGCAGTGTTAACTTCGATTGTGTCAAGTTTCAGAAATCAGCCTGTCAATGTAACTGATGTATTTATTGGAGAAGTTGGTTTAACTGGAGAAGTGAGACGGGTATCTCGCATTGAGCAAAGGGTGCAAGAAGCTGCAAGGTTGGGTTTCAAGCGAGCCTTTATCCCCGCCTCTAATTTAGGAGGGTGGGAATATCCTAAAGAGATCCAAGTGATCGGTGTGCAAACCATTAATGATTCGCTAAGAGCTTGTTTTAGCGATTAGAACGATGTTTGCCATGTCCATACCATTAATTCATACGTATGGGCATTTTTCTTTTTAAAATTGGGTACAAATATAATGTAGACAATTATTGTCTATACACAGGTAAAAAATTCCTATTTATGGATTAAAATGTTCTCTCGCATCGCAATCAAATTGGGAACTATGTATAATTATGAGTAAGTTAGAAGAACTTTATAAAAAGGAGGTGTAAGTATGCTAAAAAGAGTGATTCAAATTGCTTTTCTGTTTATCGGTGGAGCGTTAGGCTTCGTATTTTTACCGCCATTATATGAAATGATTAACCTATCATCCAGTCCTTGGCTTAACAATCCATATACGTCGGTAGCCTTAGGGGCGTTACTTTTATTCCTTTTATCCTTTTCCTTATCGGATTATTGCGTGAAATTAATTAATTGGATGGAAGAGGTATTGTTTAAACTTCCGGCAGCAGATTTATTTTTTGGTACCCTCGGCTTAATTGTTGGCTTAATTGTAGCATACTTTGTCGGTTTTGCGATTGAACGAATTAACATTCCGGTTGTGACCGAGTTTTTACCTATTATACTATCCATTACTCTAGGATATTTAGGATTTAGAGTGGGCTTTAAAAAGCGGGATGAGTTATCGCAAATTTTTTCAAAACCTGGATCTGGCTCGAAAAAGAAAGGTGGAGAAATCGGGCATTCTCAAGCGCCAGAAAAGCCACTCTATAAACTATTAGATACGAGTGTAATTATAGATGGTCGGATTGCGGATATTTCCTCTACAGGGTTTATTGAGGGGATTTTAGTTGTACCTCAATTTGTATTAACAGAATTGCAACATATTGCTGACTCTAGCGACACTTTAAAGCGGACCCGTGGACGAAGAGGGCTCGATATATTAAAAAAATTACAAGATGAAAGATCTACAAAAGTTATAATTACTGAAGAAGATTTTGATGATGTACAAGAAGTGGATTTAAAATTAGTACGACTAGCAAAGCAAATGGGAGCACAAATTTTAACGAACGATTTTAATTTAAACAAAGTTTGCGACCTTCATCACGTTCAAGTTTTGAACATTAATGATCTTGCTAATGCGGTGAAGCCAGTTGTTATACCTGGCGAAGATATGCAAGTCGTTGTAATAAAAGATGGTAAGGAACACAATCAAGGTGTTGCTTATTTAGATGATGGAACGATGATTGTAGTTGAAGGTGGACGTAATTACATAGGTAGGTCCATTACAGTCACCGTAACAAGCGTTTTACAAACTTCGGCAGGTCGTATGATTTTTGCAAAACCGAAAGATGAGCAAGTAGCATAACGAAACTGAAAGAGAAGGTGGTTTTTTCAATCGTTGAAGGAACTATCTTCTCCGTAACTATGAAAATAAGTGGTGAAAATCGATGAATTATGAAGTGGTTCTTCCTGCTGCTGGTAGTGGAAAAAGAATGGGAGCCGGGAAAAATAAATTATTTTTGCAACTATTAAACAAGCCAATTTTAATTCATACTCTTGAAGTCTTTCAAAATGACCCTCATTGTACAGGTATTTGGTTAGCCGTTAAACCTGAAGAACGGGACTATATTCAATCTCTTATTTCCCAATATGAAATTACAAAAGTAAAAGGGTTACCTGCAGGTGGAGAAGAGCGCCAGCATTCTGTACATTCATGTTTAAAAGAGATGGATGAAGTGGATATTGTTCTTGTGCATGATGCAGCAAGACCTTTTGTTACTCAACAAGTTATTGATAAGCTAGTTCAAATAGCTCACGAAAAAGGAGCTGCGATAGCAGGTGTTAAGGCGAAAGATACGATGAAAAAAGTAGAAGATGGGGTTATTGTAGAAACCGTAGATCGGGATAATTTATGGGCAATTCAAACTCCACAAGCTTTTCGCTTTGACTTGTTATATGAAGCGGAAGATGTTGCGGAAAAAGTAGGGTTTTTAGGGACGGATGAAGCGATGCTCGTCGAACGGCTAGGACATCAAGTATATATTGTTGAAAGTACATATGATAATGTAAAAATAACGACTAAGGAAGATTTGTTATTGGGTGAAATGATTTTAAAACAAAGAGAAATCTAGATATTAAGGAGGTTGGGACAAAAGTAAAAACTCATCATTTTCTCTTAAAAGAAAATGATGAGTTTTTGATATTAAACTGAAAATTGATTTCCGTTCCGGGGACGCTTTCCACGGGCCCGACTCGAGCCTCCT
>JAAYHP010000528.1 GCA_012735355.1 Lysinibacillus sp.
ATTGTGGAACGAGCAATGATTTTCGTTCCAATTGCTGCTTGCACTGGTACTTCGAATTGTTGTCGTGGAATAATATCTTTTAATTTTTCCACAATCACTTTACCTCGTTCATAAGCAAAGTCACGGTGAACGATAAAGCTTAATGCATCCACTTGCTCCCCGTTAATTAAAATATCCATCTTCACTAATTTTGACGGCTTATAGCCGATTAATTCGTAGTCAAAAGATGCATACCCTTTCGTGTTCGATTTTAAGTGATCGAAGAAATCATAAACGATTTCTGAAAGCGGGATTTCATAATAAATACTAACCCGCGTTGTATCAATGTAGTCCATATTTAAAAATGTACCGCGCTTCATTTGGCACAATTCCATAACCGCACCAACATAATCATTCGGTACCATGATTGTTGCTTTTACATATGGTTCTAAAATCTGTTCGATTTTTTGTGGGTCCGGCATCATGGAAGGATTGTCCACTCTAATTTTTGATCCGTCCGTCATTTCCACTTCGTAAATAACGGATGGTGCTGTCGTAATTAAGTCTAAGTTAAATTCCCTCTCAAGTCGTTCTTGAACGATTTCCATATGCAATAATCCTAAGAAGCCGCATCGGAAGCCAAATCCTAAAGCTTGTGAAGTTTCTGGTTCGTATTGTAGTGCTGAATCATTCAACTCTAACTTTTCTAAAGCGTCACGTAAATCATTATATTTTGCTGTGTCAATTGGATACAAACCGCAGAACACCATCGGATTTAACTTCCGATAACCTGGAAGGGGTTCTTTTGCTGGATTGTTAGCTAACGTTACCGTATCCCCTACGTGAGTATCTGTAATGTTTTTGATGGATGCAGTGATGTAACCAACATCCCCAACTGTTAATTCTTGAACAGGGGTGATTTTCGGAGTATGCACCCCTACTTCTACCACTTCATATTCCGCGTTCGTTGCCATAAATCGAATTTTATCACCAGGTTTTACCGTTCCATTCACGATACGAACGGAAACAACGACACCTTTATAAGCATCATATAATGAGTCAAAAATAAGCGCTTGTAATGGTGCGTCAGGGTCTCCTGATGGTGCAGGCACTTTTTCAACGATTTGTTCTAATAATTCATCAATTCCAATGCCGGCTTTTGCACTTGCAAGTACAGCTTCCGATGCATCTAATCCGATGATGTCTTCAATTTCGTTTCGAACTCGTTCCGGATCTGCTGCCGGCAAGTCAATTTTATTAATGACCGGCAAAATTTCTAAATCGTTATCTAAAGCTAAATACACATTAGCAAGGGTTTGGGCTTCGATACCTTGCGCAGCGTCCACAACTAAAATAGCGCCCTCACATGCAGCTAAACTTCGGGATACTTCATAAGTAAAATCGACGTGCCCCGGTGTATCGATTAAATGGAAAATATATACTTCCCCATCTTTCGCTTGATACTTTAATTGAACAGCATTTAATTTAATCGTTATTCCTCGTTCCCGTTCTAGATCCATGGCTTCCAATAACTGTTCTTTCATTTCCCGCTCAGTTAAAGCTTTTGTTTGTTCTAAAATTCGATCGGCGAGCGTTGATTTACCATGGTCGATATGAGCAATAATCGAAAAATTTCGTATGCGTTCTTGTCGTTTTAAACGTTCTTCACGATTCATATTTCCACTCCTAACAAATGCCTCCATGCGATGAATGAATCTACTAATTGACTTCTTTTTCGCTGGAGGCTCAACCCTTTAACAGTATAATAAGCAATCTTTGTTGATTTTATCATATAAATGGATAAACTAAGATGAATTATACTATGATTTTTGTCGAAAGCACAATAACAAACACAATGTGCTGTTTTAAAGATAGATTCATTCTAAAAAAACTATCTGGCTACAACATGTTTAATTATAATCATATTCATTCCAATTGAATACAAAAAAATAGAGGTTCGGACAAAAGTAAAAACTCATCATTTTCTCTTAAAAGAAAATGATGAGTTTTTGATATTAAACTGAAAATTGATTTCCGTTCCGGGGACGCTTTCCACGGGCCCGACTCGAGCCTCCTCGGAGCTCG
>JAAYHP010000055.1 GCA_012735355.1 Lysinibacillus sp.
CATCATTTTCTTTTAAGAGAAAATGATGAGTTTTTACTTTTGTCCCAGCCTCTTTTTACTATCACTCTAATTTTCAAACCCTTCCACGTATCGCCCATCTTTAGGAATGGCTATTTCATCAAATCGCTCTACTAATTCAGCTAAACCTCTTTCCAATTCTTCCCCGCTCATTGGAACGCCATGACCACATACAACAACGCTCGGACGAAGATAAGCAAGCTTCGTCACACTTTCTTTTGCTAATTTCCAATTTGTAGTAAAATATTTTGGAGGTCCACTAATTTCTTTTTCTTGGACAAGTACTTTGAATAATGATTCTTGCTTTACAGTAACAAGTGCATCACCTGCTATGAGCGCGCGGTCGCGTGCTCGGAACAGAGAAATGTGTCCAGGTGAATGTCCAGGAGTATGAATCCACTTCCATTCTGACAATATTGGAATGGATCCATCTTTAGGAAGTGGTTGAACATAGGGGCCAATTTGAATGGGCTCCTTCGGAAAATAAGGAGACATTCTTGCAACGAGCCCTTCAATTGAGGAATCAGGATCTGGGTAGCTTTTTTCTCCTGTTAAATAAGGAACTTCTTCTTCATGAACATCTACTGGCACATTCCAATGCTGTACTAATTCCACAATGGCGCCAACGTGATCGAAATGGCCATGGGTTAAAAGAATTCCATTTGGCCTTGCATTTCGTCCGAATCGATTTTCTGCTTCATCGACGATTGCATTGGCTGATTTCGGCATCCCTGCATCCACTAACGTCCACTCACCACTGTTATTTGGATCCCCAATAAAACAAACATTGACAACTTGAATCGTGTAGCAATATAAATCGGTTGTAACGTTTTTTCCTACACCACTTAATATAGAAGTAACAGGAATAAATTTATAATCATCTCCATAATGTAATTGTTCATCCATGTTTCTTCCTCCTTTACTTTCAATAAGTATTTCCAGTGGTATATGAATTATTATATAAAGAAAAAAGGAGCATAAAATTGCTCCTAACCATGTACTTATTTTGATTTCTCTTCTTTTCGATCCTCTACTTCGATTATATCGTTCGTACTCTTTTTAAATTCCCGTAAAGTATCTCCAACGGCTCTCCCTAACTGAGGTAATTTACTAGGTCCGAACAACAACAAAGCAATAAATAAAATAATAATTAAGCCAGGTATTCCAATTGCAGGTAAACTCAAATGATCACCGCCTTTATTAGATTACGAAACGAGTAAACCACCTTTTTTCAAATATAAATCAATTCCTTCCGCTGCCCGATATGCAAGCGCTCCTACCGTATCTGTCGGATTGTACCCGGAATTGTGAGGAAATGCACTTGCCCCAGGAATGAATACGTTTTCAAAATCCCACATTTGTAAGTAATTATTTAATACACTTGTCTCAGGACTTGCCCCCATAATAGCTCCTCCCGTATTATGAGTAGATTGATAAGGAGAAATATTATAAGGTCCTAAACTTTTATTTGCTCTAATAATATCTGCACCCATTTCTTTCATGATTTTTTCTGTTTGTTCTCCTAAATAGGCAACAAGTTGTCTATCTTGTTCTTCAAAATCGAAAGTAATTCTTAGTAACGGAAGGCCAAATGCATCTTTATAAGTAGGATCTAAATCGAGATAATGATGTCTAAATGGCAAGCTTGCTCCTTGAGCACCAACGCTAAGCATGCTATTTACATACTTTAATGATTGGTCTTTAAACTTTGCACCCCACGATGGTGTATCAGGAGGTGTAGCATTATTTGCGATTGGTCGTCTTCCTGTTTGAGTGATTGAAATATTCGCTCCATGTAAGAAGTTCAAATCAGAATGATCAAAATTGTCGCCATTAAAATCGTCTAAACAAGCACCTAATGCACCAGCACCAGCATATAAATTGAATTTTTTATCATTAAAGAAGCCTTGGGCAGATGCACCGAAAGTTTGATAACAGTAGTTTTTACCAACTACTCCTGAACCCGTTTCAGGGTCATATGGTTTCCCCATTTTAGAAATAAGCAAAAGTTTTACATTATTTAAGGCATAGCTACTAATGGCTACGACTTCAGCAGGTTGAATATATTCTTCGCCTGAAATCGTATCGATGTATTTTACCCCCGTTGCCCTTCCATCTTTATGGAGAATTTCTACGACATTTGCGTGGGTTCTTAATTCGAAATTTTCATGATTCATAGCAACTGGTATAACGGTATTTAATGGGTCTGCTTTTGCTGCATATTCACAACCAAAACGTTCGCAAAAACCACAATATTGACAGGCAGCCCTTGTAATTCCATCAGGGTTTGTATAATTTTCTGATAAATTAGCGGAAGGAAGCATATATGGATGCAAATCTAGTCGTTTTGCTGCTTCGATGAATAATTCAAGTGCGGGTGTTTTTTTCATTGCTGGAGTTGGAAAAGGAGTTGATCTTGGTGCTCCTAGCGGATTTTCATCACCTGAAACACCGATTGTTTTTTCAAACTGATCGTAATATTTTTCAAATTCTTCATATGTGATTCCCCAATCTTGCAATGTCATATCTTCCGGAATTTTCGACTTTCCATAACGTTCTACCGTTTTCGTATAAATTTCAAAGTCATAAGGTAAGAAACGTAAAGTTTGTCCGTTCCAATGGTTTCCTGCACCACCGACGTTGTTTCCAAGTAAAAAGGAACCATATTGCCTCATTGGTAACGCTCTCATTTTTAAATTGTTACGAAAGGTGATTGTTTCCTTTGATAAATCCTGCATCATTTCATAACGTAGGGCGAATCTTAATTCATCGTGCATCATTTGAAAATCAGCAAGACTTTGTTTTATCCCCCTTTCTAACCCTAACACATCATAACCTTTTTTTGACAATTCAGCAGCTAATATTCCACCAGCCCATCCCATTCCAACGATGACTACATCCTTTTTTTTCAATTCTTTCGCCATACAATTTCACCCTCCATTAATGATGCTGGGAATTTAAACTTTTAGGTTCTATTACAACAAATTCATCTTTATCGATAATGTCGTAATAACTCATTTGAAGACCAGGAAAGTTTTTCATTCTCCATCCATCCATATTTCGATTCCCACCATATAATGGATCTGAGTAAACAC
>JAAYHP010000056.1 GCA_012735355.1 Lysinibacillus sp.
CCTATGAGAATATTAGCCAATCGAAAAAATCCTTCTAATAAAAGAAGGGATATTAGTCAAAGTCGGCAAGAAATTAGTCAAATTCCCAAAGATATTAGCCAAACCTATAAGAATATTAGCCAATCGAAAAAATCTTTCTAATAAAAGAAGGGATATTAGTCAAAGTCGGCAAGAAATTAGTCAAACTCCCAAAGATATTAGCCAACCCCACGAAAATATTAGCCAATCGAAATTTCACAAGCATTGAAAGAATTTCCTTAATTTGATAGACTTTACTTATTTTCATCGATGTAAAATCATAGACACATATATTGAAAAGAGGCTGGGGGAAATGAAAAAACAGGAAAGCAGCTATCGATGGGTTGTCTTTGGCTCGGTTTTATTTGCCTACTTCCTTATTGTCAGTCAAAGAACGGCTCCAGGGCTTATTACAGACCAACTGATGTGGGAGTTTCAAGTTTCCGGGGCCGTCATTGGATTGATAAGTAGCGTCCAATTTTTTGCCTATGCAGGGCTTCAAATTCCATCAGGATTATTATCCGATCGATTTGGACCGAATCATTTTCTTATTATCGGAACGTTTTTAGCCGGGGTTGGGACAGTCCTATACAGTATCTCCACCTATGAATATATGTTGATGGTTGCCCGTTTGATTGTAGGAGTAGGGGACGCAACGATTTTTATTAATCTCGTACTAATTTTGACTCAATGGTTTATGGGGAGAGAATTTATTAAACTGCTTGGTTTTGTATCGTTGACAGCTAGTGTCGGTTCCCTCGTAGCGACAGTTCCATTTTCGATGTGGATTTCTGTAACGGGATGGCGAGCCCACTTTATTACGATTGGGATTATGTTAATTGCGCTATCTGCCATACTTTATTTCATACTCGTTGTAAAGCCGAGAGGGAAGTTTCAGGAGGATGAAAGGAAAGATCCGAAGAAGCGCGAAAATGTATCTTCCATTTTGCATCGGACTTTTACTTCCCGCCAAGCGTGGGCAACCTTTATGTGCCATTTCGGAGTGGTAGGTGCTTACGTAGGATTTATCGGTTCATGGGGTGTTCCGTTTGGGATTCACGTATTTGATATGTCCCGGGCAGAAGCGAGTGGCTTTATGATGGTGGGACTAGTGGGGGCAATGATTGGCGGTCCTTTAATTAGTTACATTACGAGTAGGCTTCAAGCGATTAAGAAAATTTATTCGATTATTCATCTCACTGTATTTATTAGTTGGATCGGTATGTTTTTCCTTGGAGTCAACTCCTATGTCGCCGTTGTGATTTTGCTTTTTATCATTGGATTTGGTAATGGAGCCAGTTCCTTAACCTTTGCAGTAGTGCGTGAATCCTTCCCTGTGGAGGAAGTGGGAGTTGTCACCGGCTTTGCCAATACAGGTGGCTTTTTAAGTGCTGAATTGCTACCGATTATTTTTGGTAAAGTATTAGATGTTTTTTCACAAGATTCATTCCTTGTAGGTTATCATTATGGTTTTATGATTCCTGTATTGTTTTCGTTGATTGGTCTAGTTGGGGTGTCAATGATTAAAGAGAAGAGAAGCGTCCATTCTTGAGAGTGGCGCTTTTTTATTTTGAAATTTTCGTTGGGGTTAAAGGAGATTATCATAAAATGTTTCATAAAAGCATAAAAAAAAGTAGATTAAAAGTGTTGACATCGAAATTTTTCTGTGATAGACTTATCTCAAATTAAAGATAAATAATTTCGAGATAAATTTTTTACACAAATATCTCGAATTCGAAATAAAATATTAATGAAAATGGAGGAATTTAAAATGGCTAAATGGGTAGTTGACAAATCTCACTCTCAAGTAGGTTTTGAAGTAAAACACATGATGGTATCGAAAGTTCGAGGGAAATTTGATTCTTACACTGCGGAAGTTGAAGCGGAAAATTTAGAAGATCTTACAACAGCAAACATCGCGTTCACTTTTGATGTAGCAAGCATTAATACAGCTTCAGAAGCTCGCGACAACCACTTAAAATCAGCGGATTTCTTTGATGTGGAAAAGTTCCCGAACATCACATTTCAATCAAAAGAGATAACGAAAAAAGATGATAATGAATACGAAGTAACAGGGGATTTAACAATTAAAGATGTAACAAAACCAGTGACGTTCGAAGTGGAATACAACGGTAAAGGGAAAAACCCTTGGGGCGTAGATGTTTACGGTTTTGAAGCAGAAGCGAAAATCAACCGTGAAGAATTTGGTCTTACTTGGAACGCAGCCCTTGAAACAGGTGGCGTGTTAGTAGGGAAAGATATCAAAATTAAAGTTGAATTAGAAGTGAATCCAGAAGCTTAATTTTATTGTGAGTCGATTCCATTATGGGAGTCGGCTTTTTTATTTCACTTGATAAATCCATTTCTTTTTGTCCTTTTACTTCATATATTTGGTTTCGTTGATGTGGAGGATAAAACAACGGAGAAGATAAAAAAGCCTGCTGCGCCGAAAACTCGATCGCAACAGGCAATAGGTCATATCCTTATTTATTCAACAAACTATGGTTCTTTCCGTACGTAAAATATACGATAAGACCAACAATGATCCAAATTAAACATGCAATCATCGTGAATGTTGATAATTGACTTATCATGAAAATACATAATATAAACGAAATAATCGGAACAACTGGGAATAATGGAACCTTAAATCCTTTTTGCAATCCTGGATGATTAATTTTTCTTAAGAAAATAACCCCGATAGAAACGGCTGCAAAGGCGATCAATGTACCAATATTCACTAGCTCCGCTAATCGATCGATAGGAATAAATCCAGCAAAGATTGAAATTACAAAGGAGAAAATCCAAGTGCTTTTTAACGGAACTTTTCGGCGAGGATGAATGTCGGATAGCATTTTCGGTAACATTCCATCCCGGCTAAAGGAAAACACTAAACGAGTACCGCTGTAAAGCATAACGAAAACCACCGTCATCATGCTCACGACTGCTCCTAAGGAAATAATCCCGAACACCCAATCTTGATTTACTAGCTCCATCGCAAAAGCAACAGGATTTCCGACATTTAATTCTGTGTACGGCACCATTCCTGTTAACACGAGGGAAACAGCTACATATAGAAGGGTACAGATGACAAGTGTTCCAATAATCCCAATTGGCATATTGCGCTGTGGATTTTTTACTTCTTCCGCGGCTGATGATACGGCATCGAACCCTAAATATGCAAAAATAACTAATGCAGCTCCTGAAAGAATTCCTTCAAAACCGTATGGAGCAAAGGGTTGCCAATTTTCCGGTTTCACATAAAAGACACCAACAATAATAAAGAGTAAAACAATCCCGACTTTAATGAAAACCATGATTCCATTTAACCGGTTTGACTCCTTCACACCTAGTGTCAAAAAGGCAGCTAACAACAAGATGATCACAATGGCTGGTAAGTTGATATATGTCCCATTGGCAGGATCGAAGGGACCAGACAAAGCTTCAGGAATGTGAATTCCAAACCCAGAAATGAGGGATTGGAAATAAGCCGACCAACCGGTAGCAACGGCTGCAACAGCTAACCCATATTCCAAAATGAGACACCAACCGATGACCCATGCAATAAGTTCACCAAACACAACATAACTGTACGTATAGGCACTACCTGCTACAGGAATCGAAGATGAAAACTCCGAATAACACAACGCACAAAATCCACAAACAATTGCTGCCATAATAAAGGAGAACACAATCGCTGGTCCTGTGTGTAATGCTGCGACAGTACCTGGCAAAATAAAGATCCCTGTACCGACAACAGCACCAACGCCAAGGGTAATTAAGTCAAATCCACTCAGAGTTTTATCTAATTGGACTTTGCCTTTTGTATTTAGCAATTGATCTAACGACTTTTTCCGAAATAGTTGATTTTTCATAAGCATATCCATTCCTAAATTAATATAATTTTTTCGCGAATTAATTTACGTTTCAGTAGTTTCACGAATTAGAAAAACGACAATAGTATAGCACTTTTTTCCGTTGAAGTGTTAAAG
>JAAYHP010000529.1 GCA_012735355.1 Lysinibacillus sp.
ATGGAGTGGAACCTTGCCATAACACTGGCGCTGATTCCACACATTCTTTTACAGATCGTTTTACCGCTAAGAGAGAAGCAGGGGACATGCTTGCAACTAATTTCCCCATGCGGATAGAAAATCGAGTTAAATCCTTTTCGGGAACTAAATAATTTAACATGCCTGCTTTATAAGCTTCCTCCGCTTTAAACGTTCGACCTGTAAACACGAAACCTTTCGTCGTAGAAGGACCAACTAAATCGACAAGTCGCTTTGCAAATTTATTATTTAACGTAATGCCAAGCTTTCCAACTGGAATCCCCATTCGGGCTTTATCAGACCCAATTCGAATGTCACAAGCTAAAGCAAGTTCTAGACCAGCTCCCATCGCCGGTCCATTTATCACACCAATGGTCGGTAGTGGTAAGTTTTCTATTGTTGAAATTGTATTTTCCATTCGAACGAAAGCTTCTTCCGCCTCTTCCAACATCATTCGATGAAATTCTTTAATATCTGAACCTGCAGTGAAGTTCTCGCCAGCACCCCGTAATATCAATACTTTATTTTTCGGATTGTTTAAAGCTTGTTTTGCAATTTTCGCTAATTGATCCCACATATTTGCAGTTAACGCATTTTTTAATTGTGGTCTGTGAATCGTAATAATCGCAAGTCCTGCAGTTTCTTGATAAACAATTTTTGCTTCTTCCTCTTCAAGTCGCATTGTTTTTACTAGCATTTAAATACCCCCTTATGATACTCCCATATTATATTAAATAAAAAATACATCCTACTGTTTTTTCAATATTTGCGAAAAAATCAGATAATTCGAAGGAATTACGGTTTTAATAGTTAAACAAAAAAGCGGCTAACCTTTTAGGCTAACCGCGGTAATGTTAATTTTCATATGAAACTTTATAATCTTCAGGTCCAAACCATTTGAATTTCTTTTCGAACAATCCAAGCAATAAAATATTTAAAATGATTGGTAATGCAATAAATAAAGAAAGGGCAATAGCGATGCTCTCAAAATTCCATCCAACTAAATCTAAATATTTTAATGGTCCAACAAATCCTGCTAAACCAAACCCAGCACTATATGATGTGCCAACTACTTTGAAAACTCCTGAAAGGCCTCCTAAAATCGCGGCAGTAATAATCATCGGCAAGGCGATTTTTGGCTTCATAAAGAAGTTTTGCATTTGAATTTTTGCCGATGCAAGATGGGCAAGGGCAGTTCCTAGATTATTTGCTTTATATGCAGCAATACACATGCCGACTCCAGATGCAGCAACACCAAGATTTGCAGCACCAGCACTAATCCCGGTAATCAAGATAGCTGTAGCAACCCCAATTGTAGAAATTGGTGATAAAATAAGTACAGCGAAGATCATCGCAATTAACGTACCCATCACAATAGGTTGTAAATCCGTTAAATAAGTAATTCCTAATCCAAGAGATAAACAAGCCGCTTTAACGTAAGGTAAAGTTGCAAGTCCAATCAACCCTGGAATAAAAATAGTTAGTGCAGGCATTAATAATAATGTCCAATCCTTAAATCTTGCATCTAAAAATTGGACAAATAACGTTGCGATGGCTGCTGTAATCGCGATGTTAACCACAGTTCCTATCCCAGCGATGGTTAAAGTGCCATCTTCACCAATCGTTGTGACACCACTTCCAATAAAAGAGGCTAACCCGATCGAACACATTTGTACAGGATTCAATTTAAATTGTATACCAATTAATACTCCCATAATGACTGGTAATAAACTCATAACGATTACAGAGACATTTAACACTGGTTCAAGCCAAGGAGCGTAAGGAATCATTAATTTTAATATTTCACCTACAAGAGCATTCGGAATTAAACAAACAACTATTCCTAAACTCATACCTGTCAATAGTTTACTAAAAAAATCTTCCATTAATACTAAATCCCTTCTATATTTAACTTTCAATAAATAGTAGTAAAGTAATTATATATTCTAATAATTTTATTTCAACCATTAAAATTCTGACGAGTTGGAATATTATTAAAAAAATCTTATTAAAATGTTTTTATGTAACCTCAGGTAGAAAAATTAAGAAAAATAATTAATCAGGAAATTTAGAAGTTTTGAACGAATTTTACTGTCACTTTCTTTACATTGGTAAAGAGGGTAATGTTTTCTTTATAATGGAGTCATACTAGATGACAAAGGAGAAGATAAAGATGATGAAGACAGCTGTTTTTAATCAACTAAAACAAGCGATGAAAGAAAAAGATCAAGTGGCAAAAGGTGTGTTAACGTTATTAAAGTCAGCCTTGGATTTAGCTGAAAAAGAAAAAGGTGCAGCATTAACTGAAGAAGAGGAGTTTGCCATTGTCAATCGAGAAGTAAAACAGACCCATCAAGCTTTAGATGGTGCAAAACAAGCAGGTAGGGAAGACTTAATCGAAAAGGAAACACGCAAACTGGAAATTTTACAAAGTTTTCTTCCAAAGCAATTATCAGAAGAAGAAATTGCAGAAGCGCTAACAGATGCGGGTGTAACGAAAGGAATGAATATGGGAGAAGCAATGAAAATTGCAAAACCTTTATTGGCTGGAAAAGCGGATGGTGCGGTCATTGCAAAAGTAGTAAAAAGCTTAATCTAAAATAAAAAAGACTTGTTTTATTATAAGGCAAGTCTTTTTTATAAAAAATATTTGACAGGTCATAAAAACTGTACTATATTAATACCATAAAATATAATCTGTTATAGTACAACGGAGGTTGATTTTATGTCTACTTATAAAGATGGCTATGAATATTATGTTTTTAAATGCGAGCAGTTTGGCCTTGAACCAATCAATTTTTCTAACTTCATTGAAAATTTATCCGAAGAACAATTGGATCGATTCAATGAACATGCCCGTCAAATGAAAGAACAAGTGAAATGAGGTAAAAAATTGAACACATTTAATAGTGGAGTCCGTTAACAACCTTACTTGTTAAAAATAACAAGTAAGGTTGTTTTAATTTTATTAAAAATTTATGAAAATTACTTATCAA
>JAAYHP010000057.1 GCA_012735355.1 Lysinibacillus sp.
ATATTTAATAGTTTGAATCATTTGTTCTATATTTCTTAAAGTTAATTCTATATTTTCATTTTTCACTACACATCTTCCTTTCGCCATCAAAATTGAAAACTGTGAAGTGTATAATTGCACCCAATTAAATTGAAAAATCTTCAGGAATAAAAACTTTTAACTGTTTCGGACGGACATATACAATATCCCCTTTTTGTATATTCAACGTTTTATATTGTTCTTTCGTCAATTCTGCCTCTAAATATTCATCCACATCTTGTCTTTTTAATTCAATTTGAACAGTTGGTCCTACAACATGGATATACATTATTTTGGCAGCAACCGTTTCGTTATTAACTTTTTCCTTTTCAATTTGTATATCATGAGGGCGAACATATCCAATAGCTTCCTCATAGGAATTTAAAGCATGTGGGGCATTGATTTCAAACAATCCTTGTTTCAATTTTCCATTTTGTAACCGACCTTTAAAAATATTCACATTTCCTAGGAAATCATATACAAATGGACTTTTCGGATTATCGTACACTTCTTCCGGTGTTCCAACTTGCTCAATTTTCCCTTGATTCATTACGATAATACGATTAGCTACGTCTAAAGCTTCTTCTTGATCGTGGGTCACAAAAATGCTCGTTACATTAAATTCATCGTGCAATTTTCGTAACCATCTTCTTAGCTCTTTTCTCACTTTCGCATCCAACGCACCAAAAGGTTCATCTAATAGCAAAACTTTCGGTTCCACAGCTAACGCGCGAGCGAGTGCTACCCGTTGACGTTGACCCCCAGACAGTTGAGAAGGATAGCGATCGTGGAAATTTTCAAGTTTTACAAGGCTTAATAACTCATGGACTTTTTTTGCAATTTCCTCCTTTGAGGGGCGAATTTTTCGAGGACGCACTTTAAGTCCATAAGCTACATTATCAAACACTGTCATATGGCGAAATAAAGCATAATGCTGGAAGACAAAACCGATTTTCCGCTCTTTTGGACTTACATTTGTAATATCTTCACCATCAAATAAAATCCTCCCTCCATCTAACCCTTCTAACCCTGCAAGAATGCGCAATAAAGTAGTTTTTCCTGAGCCGGATGGTCCAAGTAAAGCAATTAATTCCCCGGACTCGATATCAATTGATATATCTTTTAAAGCTTGGAAAGTTCCAAAGCTTTTTGTAACATGTTGAATTTGAATACTCATACTATTCACTCCTTATACTTCTTTCGCTTTCCAAGCAACGATATTTTTAATAATGATTGTTACAATCGCTAAAATCGACATCAATGAAGCGACGGCAAAAGCTGCAGTAAATTGATATTCGTTATATAAAATTTCAATATGCAGTGGCATCGTATTCGTCATTCCTCGAATATGCCCTGATACGACAGATACGGCACCAAATTCTCCAATTGTTCGGGCATTACATAAAATCAATCCATACAATAATCCCCATTTACAATTCGGTAAAGTAACATAGAGAAAGGTCTTCCATCCACTAGCCCCTAAAGAGATAGAGGCTTCTTCCTCAGTAATACCTTGCATTTGCATTAATGGTATTAGCTCCCTTGCTACAAAAGGAAAGGTGACAAACAATGTGGCGAGTACAATGCCTGTGAGAGCAAACACAATTTTAATATCATGGGCAATCAACCATTCACCTAACAATCCTTGAGCACCAAAGAGCAAAATAAATATTAATCCTGCAATGACAGGAGACACTGCAAAAGGCAAATCAATGAGGGTAATTAAAACGTTTTTCCCTTTAAAAGAAAATTTCGTAATCGCCCACGCAGCAGCAAGACCAAAGATTGCATTTAACGGTACGACAATGATTGCAACGATGAGCGTTAATTTAATTGCTGCTAATGCATCGGGATGCACTATAGATGCAACATAAGTTTCCCATCCTTTTTCAAAGGCCGTCACAAAAATAGACAATAAGGGTAGAATTAAAAATAGCCCTATATATATTAGTGAAATGATGATTAACATCCATTTAATCATGGCTGATTCTTGTAAAGCGTAAGATTTTGAAGATACCTTTGTGTTCACTTGTGTATCCCGCACTTCTAATGGTTTCGTCATACTTCCGCCTCCTTATTGCTGATTAAACTTTCGATTTGTTTGCCATTGTATAATATTTATGATTAATAGAATGACAAAGGAGCCGATCAGCATGACCGAAGCGATAGCTGTCGAACCTACATAATCGTATTGTTCCAGTTTTGTCATAATAATAAGTGGTGTAATTTCCGTTTTCATTGGCATATTCCCAGCAATAAATACAACGGAACCATATTCCCCAAGAGCCCGTGCGAAGGCTAATGAAAATCCTGTAATAATTGCTGGATACAGTTCTGGCAATATCACTTTTACAAAGGTTTGGTATCTATTAGCACCAAGACTTGCTGATGCTTCCTCTACTTCCTTGCTAAGATTTTGTAAAACTGGTTGCACCGTTCTTACGACAAACGGTAAACCGATAAAGGTTAAGGCAATAATGATACCGAGGGGCGTGTAGGAAATTTTGAAATCAAAAAATTGACCAATCCATCCATTCGGAGCATATAAAGTCGTTAATGCAATGCCAGCAA
Source organism: Lysinibacillus sp. (assembly GCA_012735355.1). Classification (GTDB taxonomy): domain Bacteria; phylum Bacillota; class Bacilli; order Bacillales_A; family Planococcaceae; genus Ureibacillus. The sequence continues at coordinate 2,590 of JAAYHP010000057.1, forward strand.
CTGCAGTCGGCAAGGCAAAGGGTAAATCTACAAGCCCATCGATGATTTTCCTACCGGGAAACTCGTAACGAGTGAGCACCCAAGCAATGATTGTTCCAAAAGCAACATTAATGAGCCCTGCAATGAATGCACTACCGAAACTTAATTTATAAGAAGCGACTGCTCTTGGATGAGAAATCGTTTCGTAATATTCACTCCAGCTCATTGAAATAGTATTAAAAAACACCATCGATAATGGCAAAATCACAATGATGCTTAAATACAGCATCGTATATCCGAGAGTTAGGGAAAAGCCTGGAATGATTGTATTCCTTTTTCTTTTTCTCAAAGTAAGCTCCATCGGTACACCTCCATGATGAATAATTAGTATAAAGGAGATGCATTGACCATCTCCTTAATTGTTCGATTATTGGTAAATCTCATCGAAAGTTCCGCCATCAGCAAAGTGAGTTTTTTGAGCTTCTTGCCATCCACCAAATTCATCGATCGTCACTAATTCTAATGTGCCAAACTGATCTTTATATTTCTCTAATACTTCTTTATTACGTGGACGGTAATAGTTTTTAGCAGCAATTTCTTGCCCCTTTTCCGTATATAAGTAGTTTAAGTAAGCCTCTGCCACTTCACGTGTTCCCTTTTTATCTACTATTTTGTCTACAACAGCAACTGGTGGCTCAGCTAAAATACTTAAAGAAGGCGTAACGATTTCGAATTTATCCTCTCCCAACTCATTGATTGATAGATAAGCTTCATTTTCCCAAGCGATTAACACATCACCAATTTCCCGCTCAACAAAAGTTGTTGTTGCACCACGGGCACCTGAATCTAACACTTCTACATTGCCATATAGATCTTTCATAAATTGTTTAATTTTCGTTTCATCCCCGTTATATTGTTTGCTTGCATAAGCCCAAGCAGCTAAGTAGTTCCAACGAGCCCCTCCGCTCGTTTTCGGATTCGGAGTAATAACGGAAATACCTTCCTTCGTTAAATCATCCCAATCTTGAATGTTTTTCGGGTTACCTTTACGAACTAAAAAAACGATTGTCGAAGTATATGGAGATGAATTTGATTCAAATTTCTCTTGCCAGTTTTCATCTAGCAATTGGC
>JAAYHP010000058.1 GCA_012735355.1 Lysinibacillus sp.
ATAATAACGGCATTTTAGAGGGGATTAATAACAAAATCAAAGTGATTAAACGCATTTCTTTCGGTTATCGATCCTTCTATCACTTTAGAAACCGAATATTCATTACCCAAAACTTAGCGAAAATAAAGACAGCTTAGGGGAATCTCGAATTTCCCCTAAGCCATCCGATTATATATCTTATATATCACCAAATAATGTCACTAAAATTTATTCACCAACACCATTTGACAAAGAACCTTTCTTTTAAGAGAAAATGATGAGTTTTTACTTTTGTCCCAACCTCCAATCATTCACTTATTGGAAAAAGAAACGTTGAATGTCATTCCACGTGACAACGATCATTAATAACATTAATAGGACGATTCCTACAAAATGAACCATACCTTCTTTTTGACGATCCACCGGTTTCCCTCTTAATGCTTCCAACCCGAAAAACATTAATCGACCACCGTCTAAAGCTGGAAGTGGAAGCAAGTTCATAATCCCTAAATTAATGCTTAAAGCAGCTGTCCAATACATCAGCGTAAAGAATCCGTATTTTGCTACTTCTCCTGTATGTTGATAAATCCCTACTGGTCCTGCTAAATCATCTAAAGTAAATTGTCCCGCTATTAAATGCACTAAAGCTTGAAGTATTAAAACAGTGTAATTCCACGTTTCTTGTAAACCATACACTACAGCTTTAAATGGATTTTTTTCTAGAGGACTTTTGTACATGACTCCAATTTGACCAATTTCTTCGCCGTTTTCTATAGTGGTTGCTTCAGGAACCATTTTTAATTCCAACGTCTCGCCATTTCTTTCGACTAAAATAGAAAGCTCTTTTCCAGCGCTTTGTTGTACGTACCCCGTTAAATCTTGCCACTTTTCAATCGGCTCTCCATTAATAGATTTAACGTAGTCTCCAGCTTTCATACCTGCCTCAATTGCTGGACTATCTTCTAACACTTCATAAATGATTGGCTCATTTGTTGGTACACCTTGGAATATGCCAAGAAATATAAAAATTCCAAAGGCTAAAATAAAGTTAAACAATGGTCCTGCAAATATTGTTAACGTACGATGACCGAGGGATTTTGCATCAAATGTTCGATCGTATGGTGCAATTAAAGTTTCTTCACCATTTTCAACGATAATTGCATTTCTTGCTACGTTAAACCGCACTAATTGATCTTCTTCGTCGTAACCTTCAATCCATAACTTTTTATTTAAATCCGCCCGTTCTACTTCCATAAATAAAACATTTGGATTTTGAACGTTTTGGTTCAAATAAATCTTTTCTACTTTTTCTTCATCGTTTAAAATAATACCAATTCGATAACCAGGTTGCAGTTCGATCTGATCGAAATCTTGCCCAGCCATCCGGACGTATCCACCTAACGGTAGTAAACGAATCGTATATAAAGTTTCACCCTTTGTCATACCGAATATTTTCGGTCCCATTCCAATGGCAAATTCTCGAACTAAAATCCCTGCTCTTTTCGCAAAAATGAAATGTCCCAGTTCATGGAAGAATACAATCAAACCAAATACAAAAATAAACGCTAAAATTGTTTGCATAAAATACCACCTTTAGAGCTTTGCTCAGGTTATTGTACCATATGGAGCACTCTTTTTCTCGTTTCACTATCCACATGTAAAATTGTCTCTAAATCCGGTGCTAATACGTTGTTGTGACTTAACATAATTTCTTCAATAATTTCTTCAATTTGTAAAAATGATATCTTTTCTTCCAAAAACAATTGCACTGCTGCTTCATTCGCTGCATTCATCGCTGTTAAAATCGTTCCGCCAGTCCGTCCGGCATCATAGGCTAATTTTAATGCTCTAAACCGCTCGAAATCCACTTCTTTAAAGTGGAGTTGTCCAATTTCGGCTAAGTTTAATTGTTTTCCACCGATTAACGGTAAGCGATCTGGGTAACTTAAAGCATATTGAATTGGCACCCGCATATCCGGTGTTCCAAGTTGCGCAATCACACTCGTATCATGATACTCCACTAATGAATGAATAATGCTTTCTTTATGAAGTAAAACATCGATTTGATCAAAAGGCATGTCAAATAACACATGGGCTTCAATTACTTCCAGCCCTTTATTCATCATCGTTGCAGAATCGATTGTAATTTTCGCACCCATCGACCAGTTCGGGTGATTCAATGCGTCTTTCACGGTGACGTTTTTTAATTCTTCCCGACTCTTATCTCTAAATGAACCGCCGGAAGCTGTTAGAATAATGCGTTTAATTTGTTTTGGGTTTTCACCATTCATCGACTGGAAAATAGCCGAATGCTCACTATCTACAGGTAAAATTGGAGCATTATATTTTTTTGCTTCTTCCATTACAAGATGTCCTGCAGTGACTAACGTTTCTTTGTTAGCAATGGCAATTGTTTTTCCCATGCGGATGGCAGCTAGCGTGGATTCAAGACCAACACTCCCTAACACCGCATTTACTAATACGCTAGTATTTGGGTGAGTTGCAACTTCTACTAACCCTTCTCTACCGTATGTAAAATGTATATGTGGAAACTCTTTTTTTAATGCATGAGCATCTTCTTCATCTTGGACAGAAACTAGTTCCGGTCGGAGATTTTTAATAATTTCTCTCGTTTTTTCAATGTTTTTCCCTGCCGAAAAAGCAACAAGTTGAAACTTTTCAGGATGGTTTTTCAATATATCACAAGTTTGCCATCCAATCGATCCTGTTGCTCCTAACAAACTAATCTTTTTCAAAAGAAGTCCTTCCCTTCATCAACTAACAAAATGCAGTAAGTTTAATAATGGTAATACGAACAATAAACTGTCAAAACGATCTAAAATACCACCATGACCTGGAAGTAATCTCCCCGAGTCTTTTACGTCATAATGTCTTTTAATAGCAGACTCTACTAAATCTCCCAATTGACCAAAAATCGAACTAATAATTGTTACAAGTATAAGTATAAACCAAGGCTTTTCAAAAGGATAAATGAATTGCATAATAC
>JAAYHP010000530.1 GCA_012735355.1 Lysinibacillus sp.
ATTATTGGCTCGTCTTCTTTTCAAAAGAGATAGCGTGTATAAATAGGTTAGGGTTTTAAGCGGAGGGGAGCGAGTGAAAGCTTCCTTTGCCAAAATAATATGTAGTGGCTTTAACCTATTGATTCTTGACGAGCCTACAAACTATCTAGATTTAAACTCTCTGGAAGTGGTGGAAGAAGTTCTACGAGAATATGAACACACCCTGCTCTTTGTCTCTCATGATCGGCGCTTTATAAATTCAGTAGCTAATCAGATTATGATTATCGAAGACTGCAAACTTAAAACTTTCAAGGGCAGCTATGATGAATATATGGCTAGCAAGACTGAAGTTAAAGACAGGAAAAAAGAGCAGATTAAGGAAGAAATTTTACGATTAGAAACTCGGTTGACGGAGGTAATAAGTTAAATTTCTATGCCTTCAAAAAAGGATGACCCCAAGCTTTTAGAGATAGAATACTATGAGATTTTAGGAGAAATCCGTCGTTTGAAAAATCTCCTTCAATAAAATCGAAATACAAGATCTACGCCAATCATAAAAATAGCCCTCAGTCCGAAAAAATCGTGATTGAAGGGCTATTTGTCATGTGTCCTAAAAGAGCAGGAGTTTTTTATTCGTCTCACTTGATTCGAGCTTACTTTAATTTGATGACAACGATTATAGTTGTCGTTTTTTTTGATGAAAAATTCTATCGTACTAAAAAAATCAAAATAATCCTTTTTTCGTGTAAAATAAATATGGACATAAAGGAGGATATGCACATGTATTTCGTTGATAATAAAGGTATTACAGACCCTAGGGTGAATTTAGCAATAGAAGAGTATCTTTTGAAAAACATGGATATTGAACAGGATGATTTTTTACTATTCTATATCAACCAACCGTCAATCATTATCGGAAAAAACCAAAACACAATTGAAGAGATTAACACAGACTACGTTGAAGAAAATGGGATTATCGTCGTTCGGCGACTTTCTGGTGGTGGAGCGGTGTATCACGATTTAAATAATTTAAACTTTAGCTTTATAACGAAGGACGATGGTAACAGCTTCCACAACTACAAAAAGTTCACCCAACCTGTAGTAGATGCGTTAGCAAAATTAGGTGTGAAGGCGGAGCTTTCTGGTCGCAATGACATTTTAGTAGAAGGGCGAAAAGTATCAGGTAACGCCCAATATGCAACTCGGGGCCGCATGTTTAGTCACGGCACATTGATGTTCAATTTAGATATCGATGCAGTTGTGAATGCGTTAAAAGTAAAGCAAGACAAAATTGAATCAAAAGGTATTAAATCCGTACGTTCCCGTGTAGCCAACATCATTGATTTCTTGCCAGAAAAAATTACCGTCGAAGAGTTTAGAATGGAAATTTTAAAATCGATTTTCGGTGGAGAGGATAAAATCAAATATTACGAGTTATCAGAACAAGATTGGGAAAATATTTATGCATTATCGAAAGAACGCTACCAAAAATGGGAGTGGAATTATGGGAAATCTCCACGCTTTAACATTCAAAAGCAAAAGCGATTCCCGTCAGGGTCCATTGATATTCGTTTAGAAGTGAACAAAGGGATCATTGAAGAAATTACGATTTTTGGAGATTTCTTTGGCGTGGGAGATGTAGAAGAAATCGAGCAACGCTTAGTTGGTGTACGCTACGATCGTAAAGCGATTTCAGAAGCGTTAGCGGATGTTGAAATATCTACATACTTTGGCGGCATAACGATGGACGATTTCTTATACTTAATTTATTAAGAGATAGTTTGATAAACGTAAACTTGGTCGCCAAATAGCTACGTGAAGAATATAATCATACTTTATAATTTAATATTCGTTGAAACATAAAAAAGCAGACAAGTTTAGAAGTGGATTAATGTACATCTAAATTGTCTGCTTTTAATTAAATTTATAAGCAAGGAAGATTGTTTAAAGTCGCCCGATTCAAGCTTTACCATTACTATAAACAAAACTGCTCTTCTTTCGGGTTATTATTAGGTAACTTTATATATCTAGATAATGCACTTTCTCCATCTGCAATCTTTTCGTATACACCAATGTCTAAAACTTATACTTTTCATAAGGAGAATCGTGTACCACTATATCATTTTTCAAAATACCTATAGTATCGACAAGATGGCATTCTAGCTATTTACAAATAGGTAACTGTGGGTAAAACTTTTTATAATATATGATTTAATAAAGAAAATATAAAAAATGACTGGGTGAGGAGATATGCAAACTAAGGATAAAAATGAAAATCGAGTTTTATATAGAGAACCATTGGAGATATCTGCTGAACAATGGTTTGTGTTAATAAATGATAATAGTATTTTTAAGGAAGAAGATATTTCATTAATTACAGCTCTTTATCATTGCGATAATAGTCGTGAAAAAGCGTCAAAATTAGCTATCATATTGGGAGTAAATTCACATTCTGTGTTAAATCTCCAAATTGGAAGATTAGGGAAGAGGATAATTAAGAAATATCCTAAAATTGAGTATCCAACAAGGGAAGATGGAACTGTTAGGTATTGGCATATCCCTTTTTGGGGAGAGGATGCCGAAAAAAAGGGGCAATATTATTGGCAACTAAGACCTGAACTAAAAGAAGCAGTAAAAAAATTGTTAGGCAATAATGATAGAATATCAATTGAGTTAGAAGAAAATGCTTTTATTCCTCAAGAACTATCTGACAAAGAAACAAAGGATTTATTTGAGGGAGCAAAAAAACAAATCACTGTAAATGTATATGAGAGAAATGCAACAGCAAGAAAGCAGTGTATTGAAAAATTTGGATATAAATGTTGTGTATGTGACTTTGATTTTGAACAATTTTATGGAGATATCGGTAAGCAATTTATAGAAGTACACCATTTGATACCATTAAGTGAAATAAACAGAGAGTATAAGGTGGATGGAGAAAAGGATTTAAGACCAATATGTCCAAATTGCCATGCAATGGTACATAGGGCAAACTTATCCATTGAAGAATTACGTAAAATTGTGAAAGCAAGGAATTATTTTAAATAATATTTGTAAAATCATCTACACAATTGGGTAGTGATTAAGAAATGTGAAAAATAAAGAAAAGACGTCTAATAAGATGAATATTACAAATGAGTTGTTTTATATGTCCACTGCTAGACAACGATTACATGAGATGATTGACAAAAATTCTGATGAAAAGTTATCTGAAGTTTTTGATTTACTGAGTCGTTTTTATGAAGAGGAAGAAGAAGGATTGAGTGAAAGTGAATTACGTAAAATTGTCTTAGCAAAAGAACGCATTGCTAAAGGCGATTATGCAACATTTGATGAAGTG
>JAAYHP010000059.1 GCA_012735355.1 Lysinibacillus sp.
GAGCGAATTTCTAAAATAAATATATTTACTCATTTAATATAGATGGATTTTGCTTACTTGATGGTTTTCCTTTATTTTCGTTTTGGTTTTGTTTTTTCGCATTATTATTTTGCCCAATCACATCAAAGTCATCAGGACTTAAATCATAGCCATATCCATACTCTTCCCGATTTGGCCTTTTCTCCTTCTTTTTCTTTCCCATATCGCTCACCTCCACAACAATTAATTTGTGTAGAGGTAAATAAATTATTCTTAAACATTAAACTACTTTTTTCATAATAAAAAAAGCGAACCCATATAGGATTCGCCTTTCTGTTTTATTATGAATTATTTCGCAGCTGCGTATTTTTCTGCTACAACATCCCAGTTTACTACATTCCAGAATGCTGCGATGTAGTCAGGACGACGGTTTTGATAGTTTAAGTAGTAAGCGTGCTCCCATACATCTAAACCTAAGATAGGTGTTTGACCTTCCATGTAAGGAGAATCTTGGTTTGGAGTAGAAGTTACTTTAAGTTCACCGTTATCTACTACTAACCAAGCCCAACCTGAACCGAAGCGACCAGCTGCAGCTTTCGAAAACTCATCTTTGAAAGCATCAAAGCTACCGAATTTTGCTTCGATTGCAGAAGCTAATTCACCAGTAGGAGCATTGGCACCACCAGGAGCTAAAATTTCCCAGAATAATGTGTGGTTAGCATGTCCACCACCGTTGTTGCGAACAGCAGTTTGTTTATCCGCAGGAAGAGCATCAATATTAGAAATAAGTTCGATTAAATCTTTATCAGCATATTCTGTTCCTTCAACCGCTGCGTTTAAGTTTGTCACATATGTGTTATGGTGTTTCGTATGGTGAATTTCCATTGTTCTTGCATCGATGTGTGGTTCTAATGCATCGTATGCATAAGTTAATTTTGGTAATTCAAATGCCATGTGAATTCCTCCCTTGTACAAATCTGTAATTGTCTTACCTCTATTAGATTATCAAAATAGAGGTAGGGCTTCAATTATTTAGTTTTTAGACGGTAATTTTCAGACTTTTGGCTGAAGACCCAAATCGTGAAAAACAACCATCCTAACTATATCCTTCTTTATGAACATTTAAACAAAAATATGTCAAAATTAAATAGCTATGAAAAAAATAATGATCATTACTATTTGAAGGATACCTTTTGTCACAACCGACGTTAACAATCCTACAAGGGAACCAACTGCTGCTTTTACAGCTTGCTTAAAATCCCTTTTCGTTATAATGAATTCTCCAATCATAGCGCCGATAAAAGGACCGGTGATAATGCCTGCGATGGGAATGACAAAAGGACCAAGGATTAAACCGATCGTACTTCCCCAAAGGCCAGCTTTAGTTCCCCCAAACTTTTTAATGCCGATTAAATTTGCTAATGTATCCGCAGTAAATAGTAACAGAACAAATAAAATCTCAATCAACCAAAACCACCATGTAAGTTCGAAGAAGGAGAAAAACAATCCATACACGATAAATCCTATAAGCAAAAATAAAACCGATGGGATAATTGGATAAATTAATCCAATAAATCCAACGATAAAAGAAATGATAATGAGTATCCAAGCAATAATTTCCAATATTTTTTCCTCCAGTACATTTTCTACGTAAAAGAGTGTAAAAAAGTTTCATTGATAAAAGAGTTGTACATTCTTCTTTCCATTATTTCATGTTAAACTTGGTATTGGAGGAGAATTTTATGATAAAACATTCCCAATTATTTATACATAGTCTTTTCCAACCGAAAAAACTGGCTAGCTACCGACTATTAACGATTGGAAAAGTAATTCAATACGTTTTCATTCTTGTAACAATCGTAACGATTATTTCTTTTGTCCAATTTCTAACAGGTGTGAATGAAACTGCACTACAATTTGAAGATTTGCAACAATATGTAAAAGTCATCCAGTGGTTACTATATCCATTTGCTTTACTATTTTTATTTTTAACATCTACCACATTGCTTTTCCTTCGAATCAGCATTTATGCTTTAGTAGGCACGATTCTATTAAAGATCATGAAGCGTCGAGGAGAATATCGCCATATGTGGAGGACAAGTGCTTTTGCCATCACTTGGTCAACTCTATTATCGATTCTATTTGTCTATCTTCCAATTCCTAGCTTATTCGGTACATCTATTAATGTTATTATTACAATTATTCTATTAATTATAGCTGCATCAAAATATCCTAAACTATAAAAATAAGTTCTGAATCCTTCCTTACTTCATATAGTGGAGCAAGGAGGGATTTTTAAATGAGATATTTTATATTAACCGTTGCTTTTTTTATAGTAGTTGCTGTCATTAAAATAGATTTAACGGAAGGAACTATACCCCTTGCCGCCTTTTCGGAAACGAATTCATGCAATGAACAACTTGCTGTAAAATCTGTTCCAGTCATTTCTCAAAATGGCGATACGGTACAAAGTTTACTCGCAACGTATCCGACAGACGAAAGAATCTCACTTCCTGAACGGATGGCAGATTTTTATCTATTAAATCCCCATCTGAAAAATCAAGTCATTTTGCCAGGGGAATTAATCAAAATTCCGATTTACTCAAGTAACGGCCATTGTAAATAAGAAAAAAACAATGTTTCTTCCTTGTCGCCCTTTCCTTACACTGTTAAAATAATGGGAGTGAAGGTACGATAAAATGTACCTCGATAAAGGAGAGAGTGATTGATGAGTGAAATTATTCATCGTTCGAAAACGCGTCCGGTTCGTGTCGGCAATTTAACGATCGGTGGTAGTAACGAATTATTTATTCAAAGTATGTGTACAACGAAAACCCACGATGTAGAAGCTACAGTGGCAGAAATTTTACGATTAGAGGAAGCTGGATGTCAGCTTGTCCGAGTAGCTGTTCCCGATGAACGAGCTGCCGCTGCAATTCCAGAAATAAAAAAACGAATCCATATCCCACTCGTTGCGGATATTCATTTTAACTATAAACTCGCTTTAATGGCCATTGAAAATGGAATTGATAAAGTGCGCATCAACCCTGGTAATATTGGCCGTAGAGAAAAAGTGGAAGCAGTTGTGAACGCTGCGAAAGCAAAAGGCGTTCCTATTCGAATTGGCGTAAATGCCGGATCTCTAGAAAAACATATACTAGAAAAATATGGTTACCCTACTGCAGATGGAATGGTAGAATCTGCCCTACATCATATTAAAATACTTGAAGATTTAGATTTCCACGATATTATCGTGTCCATGAAAGCTTCTGATGTAAACCTTGCCATTGAAGCCTATGAAAAAGCAGCAAAAGCCTTTGATTATCCGCTCCATTTAGGTATCACTGAATCTGGAACATTGTTTGCAGGTACAGTAAAATCTGCTGCTGGCCTTGGTGCGATTTTATCAAGAGGAATCGGAAATACACTCCGCATTTCTTTATCTGCTGATCCAGTAGAAGAAGTAAAAGTTGCTAGAGAACTACTAAAATCCTTTGGTTTAGCATCGAACATGGCTACTTTAATTTCCTGCCCGACGTGCGGACGGATTGAAATAGATTTAATTTCGATTGCTAACGAAGTGGAAGAATACATTTCAAAACTAAATGTCCCATTAAAAGTTGCGGTTCTTGGCTGTGCTGTTAACGGTCCTGGTGAAGCTCGGGAAGCGGATATTGGTATTGCTGGAGCCCGAGGAGAAGGCTTGCTATTTATGAAAGGAAAAACTGTTCGAAAAGTACCAGAGGAAACGATGGTAGAAGAACTGAAAAAAGAAATCGATAAAATGGCAGCGGATATGTTAGCAGAAAAAGAACAAGCGAATTAAAAGGGGGGGGCAAAAATGTTTTCTAAGCCACGTTTCGGTATCGATATTGACGGAACAGTGACAACACCCGATACGCTAATTCCCCATATTAACAAACAGTACAAAACGAATATCGTACTAGATGACGTGATTGAATATGACTTTTTAAGTGCATTTCCCCATCCAGTGGACCGTAATGAATTTGCACGCTGGTTTAAAGAAAATGAACCTTTTTTGTATTCCGTCAGTCAAATCGCCAAAGATGCCCAAAAAATTTTGCGCACTTGGCATAAAAAATATGAACTCTATTATATATCTGCCCGGGATACAAATGTGTTCGATATCACAAAACAGTGGTTTGAGCAACACGAAGTTCCCTACGATCACATTGAATTAATTGGAAGTCATGATAAAATTGAGGCTGCAAAGAAATATCGGGTGGAAGCATTCTTTGAAGACAAACACGACAACGCAGTCATGTTAGCAGAAGAACTTCAAATTCCTGTATTATTATTTGATACACCTTATAACAGGAAAGCCACTCCGAACAATGTGATTCGCGTGCAAAACTGGGTGGAAGCAAACGAATGGATTGAGCGTCACTTTTAATATATAAAACACGCTAGACTTGTCCACATGAAATGTATCATTTTCATGGATTTGTCTAGCGTTTTTAAATTTTATCAATAAAATTACATTGAAATAATAGCGGAAAACTTTTACACATCAATGATACCTTTCATCCAGCGTTCAACAAAGGTCTCAAAAGTGATGCCATATCGATTGTAGAGATCATGATAGACAAAATAAATTCCTAATTTCTCTAATAACTCGTCGTTAATTTTCATGTACTCTTCCTTTCTTTTGTCGAGTGAACAATCGAAATCGAATACAAAATGTAAAAATTCTCTAGTACATATACTCTTTTTTTCGCTATGATTGATATAGAATTTTGTTTAGGAGGTCGATTATGAAAACGATACATATCATTATGATCATGTCTATCCTTCTATTGGTAGGTTGCAGTGAACAAATGAGTGATATAAAAGAAGCTGTTTCCGGTATTAATTCGCAAGCAGAAAAAGCGAAAAGTGCGATTACGATGGATGCTCATACAATTCGTGGGCTAGAAATCGAATTTAATGGTGAATTATTTACTGTAAATGATTTATTTAAAAACATTCTACGTGATGTCCAATGGGAATATGAAAAAAATAATGATCAACATCTTTTGTTTGTAAAAGGAACTTGGAAAGAGCCTCTTTTCGAAAATCATTTTTCCATTGAAAAAAAGGAGAAATTAATAAAGGATGGCAAGGTGTATATTCAATTAACCTTTGAAAATGAATCGATCGTAGCAAATGAAACGACCGTTTCAATGAAATTGGAAGATGAAATATTAGTGGATGAGAAAGGTGAAGAAATTCTTTATTACTTATACGAAATTTATGTGAACCAAAAAAATGAGTAAACTATTCACTTTACATAAAAGAAATAGATCGCAAAAAAGAGAGGTTGGGACATATAGCTAATTTAATTAAGAATCAGTGAAGAAGCATAGTAAAAAAATGATATGCAACGAA
>JAAYHP010000531.1 GCA_012735355.1 Lysinibacillus sp.
ACATGAAAATAACTAAACCGACTAAAACATTTCCGCCTGTAACGAATTCTCCAAAGACTTCTACTACATCACCAGCCTCCCCTTGAGAAAGGATGGCACGGGTTGTGGAAATACTTACTCCAAGTCGGAATAACGTTAAAATTAAAATAATCGACGGGAATATAGCAAAATCTAACGCTTCTTTCATGTTCATTGCAGTTAATAGTACAAGTAAAGAAAGCGTAATATTAATGATGATTAAAAAACTTAATAGCCATGTAGGTAGAGGGATAACGAGCATCGCTACTATTATTATTATAAATGCTAATACTCCTAAGTCGCGAAATTTCATTTTTGTCCCTCCTGCAAACTAAATTTTGCGTTTAATACGATAAACATATGCTAAAACTTCCGCTACGGCTTTGAAAAATTCCTCTGGCACTTCTTCGCCAATTTCCACTTGATCGTATAAGGCTCTAGCCAAAGGTCTGTTTTCTACCATAATAATATCGTTTTCTTTCGCAATCATTTTAATTTTTTGTGCAACAAAGTCGACACCTTTTGCAACAACTTTTGGAGCATCCATTGACTCATCATCATATTTTAAAGCAATGGCATAATGGGTTGGGTTCGTAATAACAACATCCGCTTTCGGAACCTCTTGCATCATACGTCTCATTGCCATTTCTCGCTGACGTTGTTTTATTTTAGATTTGATCAATGGATCTCCTTCCATGTTTTTATATTCGTCTTTAATATCTTGTTTCGACATTTTTAATTGTTTTTCATACTCATATTTTTCATAAAAATAATCAAGAACTGAGATTAATAGTAAAGCAATGGCAGCAGCTATACCCATCATAGCCATCAATTTCGCTAATGTTGTTAAAGTTACCCATGGGCTATGGTAAGCTAATAATATAACTTCATCCATATGTATCCAAATAACAATGCCAGTTACAGCACCTATAAATGAAATTTTTAATAAAGATTTTATTAGATTAATGATTGCCCGTAATGATATGATTTTTTTTATCCCTTTTATCGGGTCTATTTTTTTCAAATCGAGTTTCAATGTTTCAGTTGTAAAGAGAAACCCGAATTGCAAATAGTTAGCTCCAATAGCGACAACCATCGCAACCGCCATAATAGGCAACAACAAGACAGCCATTTCAGATAAAGAATCAACGTATATTTCCATGATCATATCGGGTGACACACTATCAATTAATATGTATTTTTCTAGTGTTTGTACCAAAAAAGAAAAAAGTCCTTTGAATATGATTGGTGCCATAAATATTAAAAACAGGAACATGATTAAAAACAATATTGCCGCTGAAACGTCCTGACTTTTAACAACTTGTCCTTTTTTCCGTGCATCTTGTCGTCTTTTCGGTGTTGCTTTTTCTGTCTTTTCACCGGCAAAATATTGTAAGTCTAAAGGTAGAAATAACTTCAAATTAAGCACCACCTAAAAGCTGCATAAGTTCACGCATCGTGATTATCAATAATTCGATAACCTCTTGCATGACTTGAATCATGATTCCCATAGAAATAAATAATACGAGGAAACCAACAATAATTTTCAAAGGGAACCCAACGACAAATATGTTTAATTGCGGAACCGTTTTCCCCGTAATCCCAATGGCGAGAGTAACTAACAGTAAAGTTGCAACCATTGGAGCTGACATTTGAAAAGCTAATGCAAAAATAGTTCCAATCAACTTTGCAGCAAATTCAGCCATCCCCGCATCTCCGAAGTTTGGATAATCATCAATCGGCAAAAACTGATAACTGTAATAAATTCCATCCAAGATTAAGTGATGGCCATTAATTGCTATTAACACATATAAAATTAAAATATTAAAAAAATGTCCCAATAAAGGACTTTGAGCCCCAGTTAGTGGATCAACGATATTTGCCATTGCAAATCCCATTTCAAAATCAATAAATCCACCAGCAATTTGTACTGTAGATATAACGATGGCAGCAGCTAGTCCAATAATTAGTCCAAACATCGCTTCCTTTATAATCAGCAATATGTAATTTCCATCAATAGGAATAGCCTCCGCTTGAATGGTGTAATACATCATCCAAGACAACATTAATGCTAAAACAATTTTTAATTGCGGAGGTATCGTTCGATATGAAAAAAAAGGAACGGTAACAAAAAATGCTGAAACCCTTACAAATATTAATAACAAAACAGAATATTGTGGTATGATTTCAAACATTTATGTCACCCTATGTACCGAGTTAAATTGTTCAAAATGCTATAAAAATAACTAGACATTTGAGATACCATCCACGGTCCAAAGAACACAATGGCAACAAGCACCGCAATAATTTTTGGTGCAAAAGCCAATGTTTGTTCTTGTATGGACGTTGTTGCTTGAAAAATGCTGAATAAAAGGCCGGTTATTAAAGCGACTAACATTAGTGGACCTGATACTAAGAGGACTACCCATACCGCTTGTTCAGCTATTTGAATGACTGTTAATTGTGACATTGAGTATCATCCCCTAAAAACTTTGAAGTAAAGACTTAATAACTAAATACCATCCATCTACAAGTACAAATAATAAAATTTTGAATGGCAACGAAATCATTACCGGTGGTAGCATCATCATCCCCATGGACATTAGGACACTTGCTACAACCATGTCAATGACGATAAAAGGAATAAAAATCATGAAGCCCATTTGGAATGCCGTTTTTAATTCACTTAAAGCAAATGCCGGAACTAAAATTGTTAATGGTATTTCTTCGATAGTTTGTGGTCTTTCTGCTTGATTATATTGTAAAAACAGTTCCAAATCTTCATGCCTAGTATGTTTTGCCATAAATTCTTTAAAAGGGACGCTTGCTCTTGTATAAGCTTCTTCAAGTCCTATTTCCTCGTTAAAAAGCGGCTGCAATGCTTCTTCATTTACTTGTTGGAAGGTAGGAGCCATAATAAAGAACGTCAAAAACAAAGCTAGTCCAATAATTACTTGGTTTGGAGGTGTTTGGTTTGTCGCTAAAGCTGTTCGCGTAAATGATAATACAATGACAATGCGTGTAAACGAAGTCATTAATATTAAAATACTTGGTGCAAGGGATAATACTGTGAGCACAAGTATTAATTTAACAGAAGTAGCGACGTTCGTAGGATCAGAGTCAGAAAAGAATGAGATAAATTCTTCCATTATTTATCGTGCTCCTTTTCCTTCCATTTTTCCAGCTCATTACGACGCGCTTCTTGAATATCAGATAATTGTTTATTTAACAAATCACCAAAATCTGAATTCGAGTAGTTTTCTTGCGCATCTTTCTGTCCTTTATTTTTTTTAAACAATTCTAAAATGTAAGGACTACTCGTTGATAATTTTTGCTTTTCATTATAAAAATCTAATAATTTTTCTACTTCTTCTCGTTCTGAAATTTCTTTAATGAGCTCCACATTTTCACCAACACCAACGATGTACAATTTATGTCCAATTTGTAAAATTTGAACGGATTTTTGAGAACCTAAGGAAAGTCCCCCAATATTTCGTACAATGTTATTTTGTTGGAAATTAAGACTTTTTTTATTGATAAACTTTAAAACCCATACTAATAATACGAGAACAAATATAAGAGCGAATAGCATTTTTACATAATCCCATGCAGTAAGACCAACAGCTGCAGTTTCATTATTATTTTCAACAGCTGTTGCGTCTTTCTGGCATTGCTCTGGGTTTTGTAAACATTCTTCGCTAATCATTTGGTTCGGGTTTGCAAAAGTTTTTTCAACTGGAGCGATTATTGCCAAACCTAAAATAAATGCAAGTACAATTCCAACTCTTTTACAAACGCTTTTCATTCCAAAATCAACCTATTGCTTTTTGTATTGCTTCAATAACGCGGTCTGCTTGGAATGGTTTCACGATAAAGTCTTTAGCACCAGCTTGAATCGCATCGATAACCATCGCCTGTTGTCCCATAGCAGAACACATTATGACAACTGCATTTGGATCAATGGATTTAATTTGTTTTAAAGCTGTGATGCCATCCATTTCCGGCATCGTAATATCCATCGTCACTAAATCTGGACGCAATTCATTATATTTTTCAACAGCTTGAACACCGTCAGCAGCTTCTCCTACTACTTCATATCCATTTTTCGTTAAAATATCTTTAATCATCATGCGCATAAATGCTGCATCATCAACGATTAATATCCTTTTTGACATAGAAAGATTCCCCCATTATAAGTCTATCTTAAATTATTGAGTCGTTCAGTTTGGCTTACAATATCTGTAATTCTTACACCAAAGTTTTCATCAATTACTACGACCTCGCCCTTAGCGATTAAACGATTATTCACTAAAATGTCTACCGGCTCACCTGCAAGGCGATCTAACTCAATAATCGAACCTGCAGCCAATTGTAAAATTTCTTTTACTGAATGTTTTGTTCTTCCAAGTTCAACTGTTACTTGTAAAGGAATATCAAGCAACATATTTAAATTGCGCGCCTCTGCTTCTGTGATGTTCGGCTGCTCAAAAGATGCAAATTGAGCTTGTTGAACACTTACCGGCTGAGGAGCTGGTCGTTTAGGCATTGAAAAGCTTGGTGCTTCCTGCATTGTTGCAGCTTGTTGTTGATATACTGGTGGTTGATTTGATTGCGCCATTTGTTGCACAGTTCCTTGCGGTGCAGATGGAGTTGAAGTTTGAACCGGTGGAGTTTGAGGCTCTTCCGGCATGCTCTTCTCTTCACCTTCACCAAGTAAAGATTTTACTATTTCTTTACTAAAATCTAAAGGCAATAATTGCATAATATTTGAATCTACTAAATCTCCTATACGTAAACGGAAGGAAACCTTTACTAATATATCTTCATCAGGAATATTTTCCGTTCCTTCATTTTTCTTGATGTTCATTAAATCGATGGAAGGCGGTGAAATATCCACTTTTTTATTAAATACTGTAGACATGGAAGTAGCTGCTGAACCCATCATTTGATTCATTGCTTCTTGCACAGCACTTAATTGAATTTCCCCTAAATCAGGTCTTGGATTTTTCCCATCGCCACCAAGCATTAAATCAGCAATGATAGCTGCATCCGATTGTTTAATAACCAATAAATTGATACCAGTCAATCCTGCCGTATACTCTACTTGCACTGCAACGTAAGGATGAGGAAATTCCTTTTCAATATTATTTCTATGAACAATTGTAACAACAGGTGTTGTTATATCTACTTTTTGCCCTAACAACGAAGAAAGTGCAGTTGCAGAGCTCCCAAAAGAGATATTTCCTATTTCGCCTAAAGCATCGCGATCTATATCCGTTAAATAATCTTCTACATTTAATTCTACATCCGAAGTTGAAGCCTCATCTTCCTTTGTACTATTGTCTAATGTTTCACCACGAAGTAGTGCTTCAATTTCTTCTTGGGAGAGCATATCATCACTCATCTTCGTCTCCTCCTTTCAAAGAGTCGATAATTTGAACCGCCATTTTTTTCTTTAATTTACCTGGTTGAACAGTAAATTTCGGAATATCCCCGACTTTTAGAATAAGCGATTCATTTATTTTTTGATCGAGCTGTATCACATCACCGATACCCATTGTTAAAAAGTCTTCTATTGTAATGACTGTTGTACCAAGTTCTGCAACAAGCTCTAAGTCGGCTTCTTTTACTCTAGTTTTCAGCGCTTTTATTTGCGCTTCTGTCGGTTCTTTCGTATTCGATTGCATCCAATATTGGACAGATAAATTATGAATAATTGGTTCCAATACTACATGCGGAATACATATTTTAATCATACCAGATGTTTCACCAATGACTGTATTCATGGAAATAACAATAACAGTTTCATTCGGTGAAATCATTTGTAAAAACTGTGGATTCACTTCAAGTTCCACGAGCATCGGGTCAATTTCTGCAACATTTTCCCAAGCTTCCCGCAAATTATCGAAAGATCTTTCGAATAAATTTGTCATTATTTTTTGTTCGATTTCCGTTAAATTATCGACATTTGAATAACTTTCTCCACTACCACCCATGAGGCGATCTAACATGGAGTAGGCAATGTTCGGATTAATCTCCATTAAGATA
>JAAYHP010000532.1 GCA_012735355.1 Lysinibacillus sp.
AGCTACTTTTATTTGCGCAATCAAATGTCTACAGAACCACGAAGAACTTTATTTCGAACATTTATTTTTGGCTTGATGATTACATTCCCGATTATGTTTATTCAATTTGTCATGCAGGAAGAAGGAATCGTAACGAATCCTTTTTTAGTGAATGTCGTTATTTCATGTACGTTGGAAGAATTTTTTAAGTGGTTCATCATATTTGCATTAGTATATCGTCATGTAGAATTTGACGACCCTTATGACGGGATATTATATGGGGCTGCTGCTTCACTAGGTTTTGCTACGGTGGAAAATATTCTTTATTTACTTACCTTTGGAATTGATACAGCATTTATGAGGGCACTTTTACCAGTATCTAGTCACGCCTTATTCGGAGTTGTGATGGGTTATTACTTTGGTAAAAGTAAATTTTCAACAAATAATCGGTCATTGGAATATTTAGTTCTTTCTTTTTTCATCCCATTCCTATTACACATAATTTATAATGCGATCATGATGTTTGAAGGATATTGGGTATATTTAATTGCTCCGTTTATGTTGTTTTTATGGTGGCTTGCTTTAAAGAAAGTGAAGTTGGCTCACGAACATTTAATCCGACATTTAATGGAACAAAATAAGATTTAAAAATGATCTAAAAGGTTACATCACTTTTAGATCATTTTTGTTTTTTATTGCAAAAAGAACTATAAAAATGACTCCGTTGTACATAATAATCCTAAAATGGTCGTTTCGATGGTGATTCGACCATTTTTTAATTGAATAGTGCATAAATCATTCAAATTTTAACATGCTATGAAAAAAGGAGTGAAGAAGATGGTAAGAAATGTAATTATTTCTTTGCTTATACTTGCGATTTTTGGAAGTTTTGCTCTTCTGAAACCTGAGCAATCTTCAGCTTTTTCCAATCAAGTCATTGAACGAGGAGCATACGGAGATGATGTCATTGAGTTGCAAGCGAGACTACAATATTTAGGCTTTTATGATGGAAAAATTGATGGGAAATTTGGTTACGGTACGTATTGGGCGTTGCGCAATTTCCAAGAAAGTTATGGTTTAGAAGTGGATGGAGTTGCTGGTCAAGCAACAAAAGAAATGCTCGTGAATAATAGTGATTTTGATCGTGAATGGGTTCATGCCCAAATTAATGCCGGTAGAGAATTTACTTATTATGGTGGAGTACCGTTGGATCAACAAGTAAAAGGGAATAGCGGTTCTTCTGGAAGTACTGCATATCAATTACCTCCAAAATATTCAGAACAGGATTTACAATTAATGGCTAATGCAGTGTATGGGGAAGCAAGGGGAGAACCTTATGAAGGGCAAGTAGCGGTAGCAGCTGTAATATTAAATCGTTTAGAATCTCCCGATTTCCCGAATACGATATCTGAAATTATTTTCCAACCGGGCGCATTTACTGCCGTGGCGGATGGACAAATATGGTTAACACCAAACAAACGAGCAAAACAAGCTGTTCTTGATGCGATGAGTGGATGGGACCCTTCAGAAAACGCTCTCTACTATTTTAATCCCAATACTGCTACGAGTGAATGGATTTGGACAAGACCTCAAATTAAACAAATCGGTGAACATATTTTTTGCTACTAAAGGAGCGACAATATGAAAAGTACAATATACTTGCTTTCCATTGCGGTGATAGCATTAGCACTTTATGCCTTTGATGTGAGAAGCGATAATCAACAATTGCAACAAACGATTCACGCCCAATATACAAACTCTTTATCCAATGCGAGTGAAAAATTAACTTACTTACAACAATCCGTTGCTCAGTCACTTATGTTTCAAGATGAAAAGGCATTGAAAAATGAATTGGATAATATTTGGCGTACAAGCAATGAACTCCGCTCTTCCATCAGCAGTTTGCCATTAAATGCGGATGTGGCAAATCAATGGTTACGTTATGTAGGAAAAATAGGGGATGAAGCAAAAAAAGCTTCGGTAAATGGGGACTATGAAGCATGGCATGAAAAAATGGAAGTCGTGAATAAAAATCTCGAACAGTTATCTAATGAATGGGCGGTAGCAACAGCTCAATTTTATGAAAATGATGGAGATTTCAACAAATGGCAACAAGTAGCGGCGAAAGAACTGGATGACTCACCATTTAAAAATGTGGCAAGCAATTTAAAAACTTACGTAGAGCAAGACTTCCCATTAACAGCGAGTGAGTCTGACTGGAAAAAGAAACAGGAATTACAAGATTTAAGAGATCGGGAAATTACGAAAGAAGAAGCCATCGCTGTATTAGAAAGGTTGTTGCCTGGAATAAAGGATGCTACTTACACAGTATCAAAAAGTAAAGAGGATGCTCCTTATCCCTTCTACCATATTCAATTTGTAAAAGGGAGTCGCGTCGGCTATGCGGATATTACTGTCAAAGGTGGACATTTATTATCCTTTTTATCGGAACGTCCAGTGCAACCGGACAAAAATATGACGCAAGAAAAGGTGAAGGAACTAACGAAAGAATTTATAGAGCGGGCAGGATATGACGATTTAGAATTAGTAGAAATGCGTGAAAACCATGACGTATGGCATATTCATCTTGCTAGGGTTGCCGGAAAACATAAGGCATTTGTTTACCCGGATGGGGTGCAACTAAAAGTATCGAAAGATAGCGGAGAACTTTTAGGATTAAACGCGATGGAATACGTACAAAGGGAAAAAATTAACGATCAACAACCAGTCATACCAGTGGATTGGAAACAATTTTTCCGTCCGAATACAGTAGTGGAAGAAGAGCGATTTATTTATACAGAAAATGATGCATTTGACCTAAGATTGTGTTATGAAGTAATTGCTCGATTCGAGGACAATTTAAATCAAACATATCGAATTGTCGTTGATACGGAAAATCATGATGTTCTGAATGTAGAATTTTTACCATAGTTCAATATGCTCACTAGAAATTCGCCTTATTTCGTGCAATAATTAATATACTAATATTGTGCGAGGCGAATAAAATATGGAAATAAAAATAGGAACACACCTTATTCTTGAACCAACTTCATCGGAAAAAGTTGAAAAATTCCATTGTAAAGTCGTAGAACAAAAAGATCATATTCTTTATATTACTTATCCGGTAAACAATATTACGAAAAAGACGGTTTATTTAATCGATGGTACTCAACTTCGAGCAATATTTCAAAATGAAGAAAAAATCAGTTTTGCATTTAATACGGAAGTGATTGGTCGAATCAATGACAGAATTCCGATGATTATGCTTTCCTTGCCTTCCGAAGAAGAAGAGTTCATTAAAATTCAAAGACGTGAATTTGTTCGCGTCAATACGCCAGTCGATGTGGCGGTAGAATATTTAAATCATTATTACCAATTTGTCACAGAGGATATTAGTGCAGGAGGACTTGCTTTACGGTTAAATACTTTCCCTCCTTTTGCTGAAGGCGATAACGTAAAATTAACGATTGTTTTACCTTATAAAAATGGTGAGATAAAATATGTTCAAACGGATGCGGAAGTAATTCGAATTTTTGAGAAGAAAAATCAATTGTTCGCGTCCCTTCAATTTACAGATACGGATGATCTAGACAAGCAATATATCGTTCGATTCTGTTTCGAACGACAATTAATGCTTCGGAAGGAGACTATAGACCTCCAATAAATATATTGGAGGAGGTTGGGACAAAAGTAAAAACTCATCATTTTCTCTTAAAAGAAAATGATGAGTTTTTGATATTAAACTGAAAATTGATTTCCGTTCCGGGGACGCTTTCCACGGGCCCGACTCGAGCCT
>JAAYHP010000533.1 GCA_012735355.1 Lysinibacillus sp.
AATTTCTCGGTCCGCACCGAACATTTTTTTCGCAACTTTATCTAACGTTCCTTTTAAGTCGCTCATCCGGATGTTTTCCCCAACAACGAGCCCTTCAATTTGCATGAATTGGTGAGAGTGGGTTGCATCATCTGAGTCACGACGATACACTTTCCCAGGACAAATAATGCGGAACGGTTCGCCTTTTTTTGCAAGCATTGTTCGCGCTTGCACCGGTGAAGTGTGGGTACGAAGTAAAGTTTCTTCTGTAATATAGAAAGTATCTTGCATATCACGAGCCGGGTGTCCTTTCGGCAAGTTGAGTGCTTCAAAGTTGAAGTAATCCGTTTCCACTTCCGGACCCTCTGCAATTTCATATCCCATCGAGATGAATAAATCTTCTAATTCTTCAACGATGCGTGTTAACGGATGACGATTACCTACCCGCACTTTTCGACCTGGTAGCGTTACGTCAATGGATTCCTTTTCTAATTGCTCTTGAATTTGCTTTTCTTCCAAAATTTTCGCTTGTTTTTCTAGCGCTTCCGTAACGTTTTCACGCACGATATTCGCAAGTGCTCCCATTTTTGGACGTTCTTCAGGAGAAAGTTTCCCCATGCCTTTTAATACTTCTGTAATTGAACCTTTTTTTCCTAAGTATGAAACTCGCACGTCATTTAATTCTTTTAAATTTGTACATGCAGCAAGCTTTGCGATGGCTTCTTGCTCTAATTGTTTTAATTGCTGTTCCATAATGTAACCTCCTTAAAAATTCGCAGCTTTCGTTTTTCCCAAATTTCGAAGTGATTCTGCTCTAATTTGTGAACTTATTGCTCTCTTTTGTGGCAATATTGCCACATTTTGTGAACTTATTCCCCTCTTTTGTGAAAATATTGCCCTATCTGAAATTTTTCACCTTTCGGAGCTCCACAAAATAAAAAAACCCCGCCCCAAAGCAAGGGACGAGGAACATTCGCGGTACCACCCTAGTTATTGCTATACGCAATCACTTCATTCACATAACGGCATTTGCCGGCAATCCTTTACAGAGAAAACTCTGGTCCCGGATGCTGCTTGCGGGGTGAACTTCAATATTCCTTTGCATACACAAGCTTCCAGTCACGGCTTGTGCTCCCTTTATGCAATCTGAAATATTTACTCTTCCCGCTACGAACGCATTTAAAATATATACTCCAAAATCTTCATTTATTCTACGATAAAAAATTTTTTGTTTCAAGTCTCTGCGTTAAGCCAATTAATACTGATGGGCTTTCACCCGTCGCCATATGAACGTTTGATGTGGCTTAAATTCATTATGAATCGTTAAAATATCCCCTTCAATCGTAGCTAATCGAGGAAGTTGTTTCCCTAACAAAGTCGGATTCAAACATACATCCATATAATGTATGAGCTTTCCTTCTTCCTCAATTACATCAAATCTTCCGACATAGGCTAAAAATCCGTTGGCAGCTTCAGCCATTTCTTCAAGGGTCCCATTCAATAAATCCCCTGATTCATACGGTGTGCGCCCTTGCTTCATCAATTGAGCTGACACATAGCCATCTGGATGATAAACGATAAACCCCTTTGCATCTTTACCAAAAGGATAAATTTTATTCCCTTCTTCATCTTGATCTTCAAAGGCTAATAGCTCCCAAACTCCGATTATC
>JAAYHP010000060.1 GCA_012735355.1 Lysinibacillus sp.
AAACAGGTTTTGCATAAATTTTTGTCGGTGCAAGAAGAGCTTCGCCAATCGGCCCTAAATCTTCGTAGCCTTCAATAATTTCATCATGCTTATAGCCATTATCCGCAAATACGATTTTGCGGACTAAAGAATAGCCGTTCGAATGGACACCGCTCGATGCTAGGCCTACAAGAACGTCGCCTTCTTGAATTTTTTCACCCGTTACGATTTTCGATTTTTCACATGCTCCAACGGCAAATCCAGCTAAATCGTATTCATCTTCATCGTATAAACCAGGCATTTCAGCAGTTTCTCCACCGATTAATGCCGCTCCTGCTTGCACACACCCATCAGCAACACCGCTAACAATTTGTTCGATTTTTGCAGGGTCTGCTTTCCCGACAGCGACATAATCAAGGAAATATAATGGCTCTGCACCTTGCGCTACGATGTCGTTTACACACATAGCTACACAGTCAATGCCTATCGTGTCATGTTTATTCGTCATAAACGCCAGTTTCAGCTTTGTCCCGACACCGTCTGTACCTGAAATAAGAACTGGTTCTTTTAAGTTCAATGCAGATAAATCGAACATGCCTCCGAAGCCGCCAAAAGCTCCCATCACACCGAGACGCTCGGTGCGTTCCACGTGTGATTTCATGCGTTTTACCGCTTCATAACCTGCTTCAATATTTACCCCTGCTTGTTCATATGCCTTTGACATATTTCTTCCTCCTTAACGTAAAAGTTCCTTTTCATGTGGTAAGACAGTGTCTGGGAAAATCTCAGTTGGATATTTACCTGTAAAACAAGCTAAGCAAAGACCGCCGTCCTCATCATCAAACGGTCTTGCAATGGCTTCAATTAATCCTACAGGTGATAAAAATATTAATGAATCTGCCCCAATGGCATCTCGAATTTCATCGATCGTTCTCCCTGTCGCGATTAACTCTGAATCCGATGAAATATCGATTCCGTAAAAACATGGGCTGGAAATTGGCGGTGACGTGATCGCAACGTGCACTTCCTTCGCTCCAGCTTCCTTTAACATTTTTACAATACGGCGGGAAGTTGTACCGCGAACAATCGAGTCATCCACCATGACAACCCGTTTTCCACGAACGACTTGCACAACGGGAGAAAGTTTCATTTTTACTCCTCGTTCCCTTAATTCTTGCGTAGGTTGAATAAAGGTTCTTCCAACGTAGCGATTTTTAATTAAGCCCATTTCATAAGGAATACCGATTTCTTCCGCAAATCCGTTGGCAGCAGAAATGGATGAATCCGGAACTCCTGTCACAACATCTGCATCGATGAAGCCCATTTCTTTTGCCAATTGTTTCCCCATCCGTTTACGAGCCATATGAATGTTTACATGGTCAATGTTTGAATCGGGTCGGGCAAAATAAACATACTCCATCGCACACATCGATCTGCGTTCCATTTTTGTATATCTATCTTCTATAAGTCCGTCATTCGAAATAATGATTAATTCTCCCGGATGAACTTCACGAACATATTCAGCACCAATTAAATCAAAGGCACATGTTTCCGATGAAGCCACCCACGCATCTCCTAATCTACCGATGGATAGTGGACGTAAACCATTGCGGTCACGAGCAAGAATCATTTTATCTTTCGTTAAAATGATGACTGAAAACGCGCCTTTTAATAATGAAAGGGCTTCTTTCACTTGTTCTATAAAACGAGGCTTTTTACTCTTTTTAATTAAATGGACAATTACTTCCGTATCAGAAGTAGTGTGAAAAATGCTACCTGAACGTTCTAAATGTTGCTTTAAATGGTTGGCATTCACTAAATTACCGTTATGGGCGAGGGCAATCGTTCCAGTGGAAGAGCGAAATAATAACGGTTGAACATTTTCCACTCCGCCTCCTCCAGCCGTTGTATAACGAACGTGAGCAACAGCAGAAGTCCCTTTTGCACTTCGCAATTTTTCTTCATTAAACACATCGTTGACAAGCCCTTCGCCTTTTACCGCCTTGAAGTACTGGCCGTCTGTAGCGACGATGCCAGCACCTTCTTGACCGCGGTGTTGTAATGCGTGAAGTCCATAGTAGCTTAAATGAGCTGCTGATTCATGTCCCCAAATTCCGAAAACGCCGCACTCTTCATTTAAGCCTCTGATTTCAGCAAGCATGGAATAGCTCCTTTCCAAGCGGAACAAAATTCATTCACTGTACCTTCAATTAACACACCCGACTCACCATCTATTGTAATTTTTGCATCATCCGTCACAACGCCGATTCTCTTCGCATCTTTAACTAGTTCTTCAAAGCGAGATGCATTTTCCTCTTTCACTGTGACGATAAAGCGAGATTGAGACTCACTGAATAACGCAGTGATAGGTGAACCTTCTAATGTCACATGAATACCAAGATCTTTCGCTCCGAAAGTTTTTTCAGCTAAAGCGACAGCTACTCCACCTTCTGCAACGTCGTGAGCGGATTGAACTAATCCTTCTTTAATTGCAGAAAGAAGAGCTTTTTGGCGAGATGCTTCTACTTCTAAATCAATGCTTGGAGCTTTTCCGAAAATTTTTCCATGAACTAATTTTTGAAGTTCTGAACCACCAAATTCAGTTTTCGTTTCACCGATTAAGTAAACAACGTCCCCAGCTTGTTTCACTTCTTGTGTCGTAATGTGGGATAAATCTTCAATCAGTCCTACCATACCGATCGTTGGTGTAGGGTAGATGGCTGAACCAGAGCGTTCGTTACTTAAAGATACGTTCCCACTAATGACTGGTGCATCAAGTGCTGTACAAGCCGCTGAAATACCTTCAGCTGATTTTTCTAGTTGCCAGAATATTTCTGGTTTATTTGGATTACCAAAGTTTAAACAGTCTGTAATCGCAATTGGAGTTCCACCAGATGCAGTGATATTGCGAGCCGCTTCTGCTACTGCAATTTTTCCGCCTGTTTCAGGGTCTAAATAAATATATCGAGAGTTACAGTCTACCGTCATCGCAATAGCTTTATTTTTTCCTCGAATACGAACGACTCCCGCATCTGAACCAGGGGCAACAATTGTATTCGTTTGTACTTGATAATCGAATTGATTATAAACATATTCTTTTGAAGCAATTGTTGGTGCTTGTAATAATTTCGTTAATGTTTCTTTATAGTCACTTACCTCTGGTTCAACATTTTCCATTGCTTGGAATTCTCTGAAGTAAGCAGGTTCCGATGATGACTTATGATAAACTGGTGCATCTTCAGCAAGGTAATCTGCTGGAACTTCTGCTACCACCTCTCCTTTATGGATCAGTCGAAGCATTTTATCGTCTGTTACACGACCGATTGCAACTGCCGGTACACCATGTTTTTCGAAGATTGCTTTTACTTCGTCTTCACGACCTTTTTTCACAACAATTAACATACGTTCTTGAGACTCAGAAAGCATCATTTCATAAGCTGTCATATTTTTTTCACGTTGCGGTACTAAATCTAAGTTTAATTCCACACCGTAACCAGCTTTTGAAGCCATTTCTGCAGAAGATGAAGTTAACCCTGCTGCACCCATATCTTGAATACCAATTAGTGCATCTGATTTCACCACTTCTAAACATGCTTCCATTAGAAGTTTTTCCATGAATGGATCTCCCACTTGAACTGGCGAACTCTTTTCTGCAGAATCATCACTTAATTCTACTGAAGATGCTGTTGCACCATGGATACCGTCTCGTCCTGTTTTCGCTCCAGCATACATAACAACGTTTCCAACACCAGCCGCAACACCTTTTTGCATGTCTTCATGATTAATTAAACCAACGACCATCGCATTCACTAATGGGTTTCCTTCGTAACAAGGGTCAAGTTGGATTTCTCCACCTACTGTTGGTACACCAATGGCATTCCCGTAACCAGCAATCCCTGCTACCGCTTGTTCAAATAAATATTTCACGCGGTCTGATTTCAACTCTCCAAAACGCAAGGAGTTAAGAGAAGCGATTGGACGAGCTCCCATTGAGAACACGTCGCGTAAAATACCACCTACACCTGTTGCTGCCCCTTGATAAGGTTCAATTGCTGATGGATAGTTATGGGACTCTAACTTAAATACAACCGCTTGTCCGTCACCGATATCCACAACCCCTGCACCTTCTCCAGGTCCTTGTAATACGCGAGGTCCTTTCGTAGGGAATTTACGTAACACTGGTTTTGAACTTTTATATGAACAATGTTCTGACAACATAACAGAAAATAGCCCTGTTTCCGTCGAGTTTGGAAGACGACCTAACTTCTCACAAGCTAATTCGTATTCTTCATCTGATAATCCGATCTCAGCATATAGCTTTTGTTCCTTAATTTGCTCTTTTGTAGGCTCATGGTTAGACATGTAATTCCCTCCACTGTTTCACAATTGATTTAAATAGTTTCAGTCCATCTTCACTACCGAGTAATGCATCTACTGCACGTTCAGGGTGTGGCATCATTCCTAATACATTGCCTTTTTTATTAATAATTCCAGCGATGTTTTCGACACTGCCATTTGGATTTTCATTTGCATAAGTAAAAACTATTTGATTGTTCGCTTTTAACTTCGCTAATGTTTCTTCGTCACAATAGTAGTTTCCGTCTTCATGAGCAATTGGAATGTTGACGATTTCACCTTTTTCGTACTCATTCGTAAATATTGTTTCGTTATTTTCAACTTTTATTTGCATCGGTCTGCAAATGAATTTCAAATCTTTATTCTTTAAAAAGTGACCAGGAAGTAAACCTGCTTCCGTTAAAATTTGGAACCCGTTACATACTCCTAAAATCGGTGTTCCTGCTTCAGCGGCCTTCTTCACTTCTTCCATCACTTTCGTGCGACTTGCTAATGCTCCGCTACGTAAGTAATTTCCATAGGAAGCTCCACCAGGAAGTACAATGGCGTCAAACTCGCTTAAATTTGTTGCATCATGTCTTACATATTCGACTTCTTCCCCTAACTCGTCTTTGATTGCATCATACAAATCAACTTCACCAGTTGTTCCTGGGAAAACGAGAACTGCGAATTTCATAATTAGTTAGCCTCCTCGACTTCGTAGCGATAATCCTCAATTACTGTATTTACTAGAAGTTTTTCACACATTTCTTTTACCACTGTGTCGAGGTC
>JAAYHP010000534.1 GCA_012735355.1 Lysinibacillus sp.
GACAAATACTGTCGTTGTTGCCCAAACGAAATTCACTTCAGCAAACGCTGACCTTACGAAAAAATATTTAAAAGCTCATATTCAAGCCGTTGATTTTATTAACGAAAATCCAGATGAAGCGGTTGAACTGTTTTTAAATCATATTAAAGAAATTACAGGGAAAGAGCTTTCATCTGAAGAAGTAACAAAAGCATTTACTCGATTAAACCCAACAACAAATGTGAACGAAGAAGTAATTCAAGAAATGGCGACAATTTCGAAAGAAGCTGGTTATATTACTTCTGACAATATTGATGGTCTTGTGAACTTAACTTTTTTAAATGAAGCATTGAATGAGTAGTAATTGACCCTTGTTGATTTGCATTTCAAATCAACAGGGTTTATCTTATTTATAAAATTAGAAAGGACATTCGTCATGAAAAGATATAACTCCATTATAGAACTTATTGGTAATACCCCTATTGTTAAATTAAATAAACTTCCTTCCAAAGAAGGTGCACAAGTGTATATGAATCTTGAATCCTTTAACACTGGAGGTAGCGTGAAAGACCGCGCTGCCTTTAATATGATTGATCGGGCTGAAAAGGAAGGAAAACTCCTTCCAGGGGTAAGTACCGTTATTGAACCAACGAGTGGAAATACGGGAATCGGCCTTGCTATGGTTTGTGCGGTAAAAGGCTACCGTTGTATTATTACGATGCCCGATAACGCAACGAAAGAACGGATTCAATTAATGCGTGCATACGGTGCTGAAGTGTATTTAACACCGGCAAATTTACGAATGCAAGGTGCTATTGACGAAGCTTATCGTATTGCTGAAAAAATTCCTAATCATTTTATTCCATTACAATTTGATAATACTGCCAATTCCGACGCTCACCGTAACACAACAGCTGTGGAAATATTAAATGCTTTTGGCAACGAACTAGATGCCCTTATACTAACTGCGGGAACAGGTGGAACGGTTACAGGTACTGGAGAAGAATTGAAAAAAGCTTTACCGAATTTAAAAATATATGTGGTAGAACCTGCAGGATCACCAGTACTGGCAGGAGGAAGCCCAGGACCTCACAAGATACCAGGCACTGGACCAGGATTTATTCCAAAAATTTTAAATACAGAAATTTATGATCAAATACTACATATTGAAGATGATGATGCTCAAATTACCGCAAGACGTTTAGCTAGTGAAGAAGGCATTTTAGTCGGTGCTTCCGGTGCAGCTTCCGCTTATTTTGCGATGGAGATTGCAAAGGATTTACCGCCAAATGCTCGAGTGCTATCCCTTGCTCCTGATACAGGTGAACGCTATTTATCAACCGATTTATTTTCAGTAGAATAAAAAAAAAAAGCTGCCAAGAAAAACTCTTCTTTTCGGCAGCCTTTTAAAATTTTGTCTAGCTTGTTGTTAATTTTCGTTGCGGGCGGACGCGCATCCTAAGCCCGGCTCGTTCCTCCTCGGAGCTCGTTCCTCGCTCCTGCGGGGTATCGAGACACGGGCTGTTCCCGTTGGAAAGCTTTGCTTTGCCTCTAAGCGTGCACGACAGAGGCACTCGCCGCCCTTCACTCAATCAACAAATATATTGTAAATGCTAAAATAGCGGTATCCTTTGCATAATTTTCTTTTCAAATAAACTCTTTGTACAAAATTAGTTCTTCATTTTCGGGTCGAGAGCGTCTCTTAGTCCATCCCCCATTAAGTTAAAACCAAGCACCGTTAACATAATGGCAAGTCCAGGGAAAATCATCGTCCAAGGGGCGTTCATTAAATAAATCCGCGCATCAGATAGCATTTTCCCCCATTCTGGTTGAGGCGGTTCTGCCCCTAAACCTAAAAAGCTTAGTGCTGCAGCTTCAATAATAGCTGTTGCCACTGCTAAAGTGCCCTGTACAATTACTGGAGCAAAGGAATTCGGCAGTATATGTCTTAGCAAAATTCTCGAATCCTTCATCCCGATAGCTTTTGCAGCTGTAATATACTCTTCTTCCTTCACGCTCAATACTTTCGAACGAATGAGCCTACCAAAGTTTGGTACATTCACAATAGCAATGGCAATCAATGCATTTTGCAATGAACTACCTAAAATAGACACAATGGCAATGGCAAGTAAAATGCTTGGAAAAGCTAGTAATATATCGAAAAACCTTGAGATAATCGTATCTATCCATCGCCCATAATATCCAGCAATAATGCCTAAAAAGCTGCCAAATATGGCAGATAAAATAACGGCACCAAAGCCCACAGTTAAAGAGATTTGTGCTCCCCAAACAACTCGGGAAAAAATATCTCTTCCAAATTCATCAGTGCCAAACCAAAATTCACTGGAAGGAGGTACTAAATGGGTGCTCGGATCAGATAACTTTTGTTCATTAATCCCTTCTGGAGCAATGACTGGAGCAAAAAGTGCCACAACAACAAAAAATAATACAATAATCGTTCCTAATACGGCAGATTTACTTTTTAAAAACGTGCGCAATGCTTCTTTCAAAGGAGAAGACACTTTTTCCTCCACTTGTTGTACATCCATATTTGTTACTGTTTCTGCCATAGTCCCCCTCCTTCTAGTTGTATTTAATCCTCTTGTCAATAAATGTATATAATATATCCACCGTAAAGTTAATCATGACAAATAGAAATGCCACAACTAAAATTCCTGATTGAATGACTGGATAATCCCTAAATCCAATGGCTTCATAAATGTAACGACCAATTCCTGGCCAACTAAAAATCGTTTCCGTTAAA
>JAAYHP010000535.1 GCA_012735355.1 Lysinibacillus sp.
CAATGTTTCCAATCGATCCCAAGGGTCTTCTTTTAAAAAGCGATACGCTACATCGAAAGTTGCACCTCCCCACATTTCAAGGGAGAAGAAATCGTTCATCAATTGGCTTGTAGCATCGGCAATTTCATACATTTCTTTTGAACGAACCCGCGTGGCAAGGAGCGATTGATGGGCATCCCTGAAGGTTGTATCTGTAAGCAATACATCCTTTTGAGCTTTAATCCTTTGAATTAACCCTTCTACACCTTGCTCATCTAAAATTTGCTTTGTACCAGATACAGGAGTTTCTTGTACTGCAGGAATATTTGGGTGGCCGAATATCGGTTTTGTTCGCTTTTCGATTCCAGGAAAACCATTCAATGTAACATTTCCAATATAGCTTAATAGTTTTGTTGCCCTGTCTTTTCGTTCTTTAAATTCGAAAAGTTCAGATGTTGAATCAATAAAACTTGTATCAAACTGGCCACTTAAAAACTTTTCGTGATTAACGACATTTTCTAAAAATGGTATGTTTGTTTTCACGCCTCGAATGCGGAACTCCCGTAAATTGCGATCCATTTTTTGGGCAGCTTCTTCAAAGGTTCTTCCCCACGTAGAAAGTTTCACAAGGAGAGAATCATAATGAGGTGTAACGACTGCTCCTTGAAAACCATTCCCTGCATCAAGTCGCACACCAAATCCTCCAGATGAACGATAAACCATAATTTTCCCTGTATCCGGCATAAAATGGTTTTTTGGATCTTCCGTTGTAATCCGTGATTGAATGGCATATCCAAATAAAGGAATCTTTTCTTGCTCAGGAATCCGAATTGCTTTACTGTGTAGTCCATGACCTTCCGCAATTTTAATTTGCGCCTGAACAATATCAACTCCTGTAATCATTTCGGTAATGGTATGTTCCACTTGAATGCGCGGGTTTACCTCAATAAAGTAAAAATTATCGCCCGTTACTAAAAACTCCACTGTCCCTGCATTCACATACTGCACATTTTTCATCAATTTTACAGCTGCTTCGCAAATGCGGCGGCGCAACTCTTCTGAAATTGAGATAGATGGCGCAATCTCTACCACTTTTTGATGGCGGCGTTGAATTGAGCAATCCCGTTCATATAAATGCACGATATTGCCGGCTTCATCCCCTAAAATTTGAACCTCTATATGTTTTGGTTTAACAATGGCTTTTTCCACGTAAACCTCATCCGAACCAAAAGCCGCTTTTGCTTCGGATTTGGCCCGTTCAAAAGCCCCTTTTAAATCGCTTGCCTTTTCCACAAGGCGCATTCCTCTGCCTCCACCGCCAAGTGCAGCTTTAATCATAATGGGGTAGCCGTGTGTATCTGCAAACTGTTCAACTTCTTCCAAACTTTTTACTGGCCTATCTGTACCTGGAATGACAGGAATTCCAGCAACGATGGCTTGTTCGCGAGCCTTTACTTTATCCCCAAATATGCTTAAATGTTTTGATTTTGGTCCAATGAAGATGATTCCTTCTTCTTCGCAGCGGCGAGCAAACTCTACATTCTCTGATAAAAAGCCATATCCCGGGTGAATAGCATCCACATTTGCTTCTTTTGCTATTTTTAAAATTCCTTCAATATCTAAATAAGCATCAATCGGTTTTTTTCCATTTCCTACTAAATAGGATTCATCCGCTTTAAAACGATGAATGGCGCCGCTATCCTCATGGGAATAAATTGCAACGGTTTTTATTTTTAATTCAGTACATGCGCGGAAAATGCGGATGGCAATTTCGCCGCGGTTTGCTACTAAGACTTTTTCAATTTTTTTCATAAGTTTTCCCCCTATTACTCAAAATTGTTAGCAGCATCATCTATAACAGACAATACTGCTAAGATTTCAGAACTTATGGAATCATCCATGTAAGTACCGTGCTTTGCAAAAATGTAATGATACATATGCAGAGAAGTAAAATGAGACTATATTTTAAGGCGAATTTTAACAACTCTGATTCTCTTCCGATTAATCCCACCGCTGCAGCAGCTACAGCTAATGTTTGCGGCGAAATCATTTTTCCAGTCACGCCTCCCGATGTGTTGGCAGCCAATGCAAGAACCGGATCCATGCCGATGGATTCAGACGTAACTTGCTGCAACTTGGCAAACAACACGTTGGAAGATGTATCGGAACCTGTAACAAACACACCAATCCAGCCAAGCACCGGCGAGAAGAACGGGAATAAAGCTCCTGTTTTTGCCAATACTAAACCTAAAGTCGTCATCATGCCGGCTGTGTTTGCCACATAAGCATAACCAACAACGCAGCAAATAGTTAAAAGCGGGAATTTAATTTCGTTGATGGTTTCACCAAAAGTTTTTACCCATTTACCCCAAGAAACTTTCAATAGAAACTTAGATACTATAGCAGCAAATAAAATGGCTGTTCCCGCAGCACCTAATAATTCGAATTTATACACTGCCGCAATTTCTTTGCCTGTTAAACCATCAATCACTTGATTATGTAAAAACGGTACTTCCGGATAGAACGTGAGCGCACCACCAATGTTATTCACAAAGGTTAAAAATGCGTTCCCGCCTTCATATGTACCTAATAACGCCTTTTTGAAGGATGGAATTCCCCAGGCAGAAATAAATAGCGTTAATACAATAAACGGAGACCAAGCCCTTAAAATTTGTCCACTAGTATAATGATTTTTTGTATCCTCCATTTGGCCATCCGTTTCAAAACGATAAATATGTTTTGGCTGCCAAAAGCGCAAGAAAATCGCTAAAGCTACTAAGGATACTAAGGATGAAATAATATCCGGCAATTCGGCGCCCAAATAATTGGAACTTAAAAATTGCGCCACTGCAAACGAAATACCGGATACTAAAATTGCAGGCAGCACTTCAAAAGCCCGTTTAAAACCGACCATAATCGCCACTAAAACAAAGGGAATAAATACGGCAATAATAGGCAATTGACGGCCTACCATTTTTGAAATTTCTAAAGCAGGAATCCCTGTAATCCCTTCCATTACGGTAATCGGTACCCCAATAGCCCCGAAAGCTACAGGAGATGTGTTTGCAATTAAACAAAGGGCCGCCGCTTGCAACGGTTTAAAACCCAACCCTACTAGCAACGCCGCTGTAATGGCAACCGGAGCGCCAAATCCTGCTGCCCCTTCCAAAAATGCCCCAAAAGAAAAGGCTATCAATAGAGCCTGAATACGACGATCTTCAGTAATAGATAACACCGATGAACGAATAACATCAAAGTGTCCGGTTTTTACCGTCAAGTTATATAAAAATACGGACGTAATGATAATCCAGCCAATTGGAATGATTCCATATACAGCCCCTTGCGAAGCAGATGCTACTGCTGTCAAAACTGGCACCTTAAATGCTAAAACTGCAATGACGATAGCTATAATTAAAGTGGTTAGCCCCGCCATATACCCTTTCATTTTTTTAATAGCAAGCGCCCAGAAAAAATATAAAATAGGAATTGTTGCAACCAGGGCTGTCCACCCTAAACTGTTTCCAACTGCTGTAAAATTTTGAGTAAACGTCATGTTCTTTCCCCCCAATGTTTCAAAATATCCCCTATCAAGTCATCTGATGACCTTATGACTTAGATTATAAATTGAATTTTTTTAAAATTCAATGTTGTTTTACTTGAGTTACACTTTTATCTTCTCTGAACGAGAAGATTTTTCATTGTACTTTCGGTATAATGTATAATTAATTTACCGATTTTGCTTGAAAAACGAGGTGGACTATTTGAAACTTGCAAAAGTAAAAACGAAAAAAATTTACGAAGAAGTTTGTGAAATTCTTTATGAAAAGATCCGTACAGGCGAACTAAAACCAGGTGACCGTTTAGATTCTGTTGAATATTTAGCAGAGCAATTACAAGTCAGTAGCTCCGCTATCCGTGAAGCATTATCAGCCTTAAAAGCAATGGGGCTTATTGAAATAAAGCAAGGATCCGGAACTTTCGTAAAGGATTTCCCTAAACAAAAATTAGAATTTCCACTATCAACCGCGATTCTTACCCATAAAGAGAACGTTCCTCATTTGCTAGAATTAAGAAAAATTCTTGAAGTTGGGACGGCAAGAAGCGCAGCGAAAAAC
>JAAYHP010000536.1 GCA_012735355.1 Lysinibacillus sp.
GCGTAACAACGAAAGAATTAGATGAATTAGCTGGTCGCATGTTTGAGGAAAGAGGCGCAATTTCAGGACCAAAAGGAGAATATGATTTCCCTGGATATACTTGCCTTAGCGTGAACCATGAAGTAGCACACGGAATTCCGGGAGATAGGGTCATTAAAGAAGGAGATTTAGTAAACATCGATGTTTCCGGTTCTTTAGATGGCTATTTTGCAGACACGGGAATTTCTTTCGTTGTTGGAGAAGGTTATGAAGACAAAGAAAGACTTTGCCAAGTAGCAAAATCAGCTTTTGAACGAGCGATGACAAAGGTAAAAGCTGGATCAAAATTAAATCAAATTGGGAAAGCCGTTGAGCGGGAAGCACGTGACCATGGATTAAAAGTGATTATGAATTTAACAGGTCATGGTGTTGGTCGCTCATTACTCGAAGAACCTGCCCATATACTCAATTATTATGACGCTTGGGATACAACGATTATGAAGGAAGGTATGGTCCTTGCAGTAGAACCGTTTATTTCTGAAAAAGCAGACCATATTATTGAATCCGGTGATGGTTGGACATTCGTTACACCAGATAAATCCCTCGTAGCTCAGATTGAACATACAGTTATAGTAACGAAAGATAAGCCAATCATCATTACGCAAATTGAAGAATAATACGTTTTTCTAATTGAAAAAATCCTGAACGTTAACTACGAACAGGATTTTTTTTCATAAATAAAATTCCGACAACCATTACGCCGCTTAAAAATAGCGATGAGGTTGTTACTAGTAACTCGTCAAACCCATTAGAAATAGCGATACCTAAAAAACACCATACAAACACAAGAGGATAAACAATATCGTAATGATGATATCGTAAATGCAATGCTACGAGAGTGGCAAAAGTTAATATGATGACTACCCATAAAGCGTTGCTTAATCCGAATCCATGCCATTCATTATAAAGCAGGATATAGCATGCATGAACGATGAAAATAAATGTCGTCCAACTAAAATATATAGCGATTGGAATTCGCTTTTTCAGAAACTCTCCTTGCATTGGATATGTAAGATATAAGGAAAATAATGAAAAAAGTTGCAGTCCAATTAGAATTAAAGAAATAATAAACTCTTCATTATTCCAAAAATAAGTGGAAGGCACTTGGAAAACCATAACCAGAACAAAGATAGCCGTTTGGATAGGTGTAAAATAGGTTTTCGTTGAACGATTTTTCAAATCACTGATTGCCCAAACAAATAATAGTATAAAAAGAAAAAACCAAAAAATGTATACATATGTTGCAGGAGCGATCAGAAGTGGTAAGCGATTAATGATATCGATAGTAGATTTACCTTGAATCGGTAACCAAAAAGAAAATATCGTATATAAGGCCGTAATAGTGAGGATACAAATTAGAATGATTATTCGACCCATAGCTTGCACTCCTTTCCATAAAATTATATACGTTTAAAAATAATTCAACAACTTTTCCCAAGACAATACATTTTTTTTGTAAAATATAAATAGTCACAATTTAGAAAGAAGTGAGAATAATGATAAAAAAAATCGAACATTTAGATTTAAGTATGGAAATGGAAAAAAAGAAATATAAGAAAAAGCTAAAAAAATTACAATTTGAAATGTTAAACATGCAGCAGTTTTTATTTCAAAACAAGATTGGATTAATTATTGTATTCGAAGGAATGGATGCAGCTGGGAAAGGTGGAGCAATAAAAAGGCTGACTCAACGCCTTGATCCAAGGGGATATGTAGTTCATCCTATTTCTGCACCTCAACCCCATGAAAAACGCTATCATTATATGCAACGGTTTTGGCGAAAACTTCCTCGACATGGTCAAATCGGTATTTTCGACCGTTCATGGTACGGACGGGTACTAGTTGAAAGAATTGAAGGATTTGCAAAGAAGGAAGAATGGTCAAGAGCTTACAAAGAGATTAACGAATTTGAAAGAACATTAACAGATGAACAATACATAATTATTAAATTTTGGCTCCATGTAGATAAAGATGAACAATTAGCTCGATTTAAAGAAAGACAAACAAATCCTTATAAAATGTGGAAACTGACCGATGAAGATTGGCGTAACCGGGAAAAATTTGATACTTATGTGCAATGTGCCAATGAAATGTTTGAGAAAACCGATACAGACCATGCGCCGTGGATACTCGTACCAGGAAATAATAAACATTATGCTCGCATAAAAGTATTAGAAGAAACGTTAAAACATGTGGAAAAAGAAGTTGAACTTCGCGGGAAAAAGATTCCGAAATTTTATAAAAGTGAAAATCAAAATGAAGAGGAATAAAATATAAGGAAAGGCTACGGGTAACAATGATGTTTAGAAAATTCCTCAGATTTATTCAAAAGAAGGGTGATCATGTGATTCGAATTGAAAGCGATCGTTTAAGTTTACGGACCTTTGTGGAATCAGATGCAAAAAAATTAGCACAACTTATACAAAGAAATAAATATTTTTGGGCAACTTATGAGCCGTTGCATGATGCGGAATATTACACGGAAGAAGCTCAATTTAAAAAAATATTGGAAGGAATACATCTCCAACGAGCAAATCGAGAATATTCTTTCGGGATTTACATAAAAGATTCAGATCAATTAATTGGTCATATTTCTCTTTATGCGATAAAAAGATTGCCCTATAGTAGTGCCTTTATCGGCTACTCCATCGATGAAAATTTTACGCGACAAGGCATTGCTACTGAAGCGGTGAATCAAGTTGTCCAATTTGCATTTAATGTAGTGAATTTACATCGTATCGAAGCATATGTATCACCTAAAAATATCGCGTCAGTTAAAGTTTTAGAAAAAGCAAATTTTAAAAGGGAAGGTCTTTTGAGGAAATTGTTGTATATAAATGGTTCATGGGAAGATCATTACATGTA
>JAAYHP010000537.1 GCA_012735355.1 Lysinibacillus sp.
CAGGATAATATGTATCGTTTCCGCCGATTTGAATTTGTTCTCCCGTGTAAACTGGTTTTCCATTATCGTCAATGCGTAAATTCATAGTCGCTTTCTTGTGACAAAACCAGCAAATCGTTTTCATTTCTTCAATTTTATCCGCATAAATTAACATATATTTGCTGCCTTCAAACAATTCATTTTGAAAGTCGTTTTTTAATCCGAAGCCCATTACAGGAATATTTAGTTCATCTACAATTTTTGTCAGTTGCAACACATGCTCTTTTTTTAAAAATTGCACCTCGTCAATGAGAACGCAAAATAGTTGCTCTGGATATGCTTTTACGATTTCGAATATATTTGTATTATCAAAAACAGGAATCACTTTACGGCGCAAGCCAATTCGGCTTGAAACGTAGCCAATTTCATCCCGATTATCAATACCTGAAGTGAAAATTAAAACCGGTTTATTTTGCTCTTCATAATTATGTGCAACTTTCAAGATTTCAATTGATTTTCCACTATTCATTGCTCCATGTTTGAAAAATAATTGAGCCATTGTATTTTACCCTCTTTTTCGGTTTATTCGTGAATGGTTAGGACACTTACTAACAAAAGTCTTGTAGAAACTTCTTTTCATTCAAAAAAATGCCTGCCACTTGTTGGCAGGCATTTTATGTTGCTTATTTAAGACCGTATTTTTTGTTGAAACGATCCACACGTCCATCAGCAGCCGCGATTTTTTGACGTCCAGTGTAGAATGGGTGGCATTCGTTACAAACCTCAACACGAATGTCTTC
Source organism: Lysinibacillus sp. (assembly GCA_012735355.1). GTDB lineage: Bacteria > Bacillota > Bacilli > Bacillales_A > Planococcaceae > Ureibacillus. Next base: position 780 of record JAAYHP010000537.1, read on the forward strand.
TTTCACTGAACCAGTTTGGAATGTGTTTCCACATGAACAAGTAACTGTTGCAGTTTTGTAATCTGGATGAATTCCTTGTTTCATATTCGTTTACTCCTCTCGCCCTGAACCATCTGGAACAGAGTTATTTTTTTCGTACTGTGCCTTACATAACCCGAATATGCCAGTTACATATGCACACGTTACATACTGAAACATATTATCATACAACTTGGCATAGTTCAAGAAAAATTCCAAATGAAAATTAAATTAAGCCTCTACCTTTAGTCGCTTTTTTCATTTCTTCATTTAAAAGCTCAAAAAATTCTTCATTCGTTTTTGTAGAGCGAAGTTTTTTCAAGAATCGCTCTGTAAAATCTGGTGCATCTGTAAAGGTTCTTCGAATAGCCCACAGCTTTTCCAATTGGTCTTCTGGAATTAACAGTTCTTCTTTCCGCGTACCTGAACGACGAATGTCCAATGCAGGGAATACTCTGCGTTCCGCTAAATTACGATCTAAATGTAATTCCAAATTGCCTGTCCCTTTAAATTCTTCATAAATTACTTCATCCATTCGAGAGCCAGTATCGATTAAAGCTGTAGCTAAAATCGTTAAGCTACCGCCTTCTTCAATATTTCGTGCGGAACCGAAAAATCGCTTTGGTCTATGGAATGCGGCAGGATCGATACCACCGGATAACGTTCGTCCACTTGGTGGAATCACTAAGTTGTAGGCGCGTGCAAGACGTGTAATGGAATCCATTAAAATGATGACATCTCGCTTATGTTCGACGAGTCGGCGTGCCCGTTCTAACACAAGCTCCGCAACTTTTACGTGGTTTTCTGGTAATTCATCAAAAGTTGAACTTACTACATCTGCGTTTACTGAACGTTCAATATCCGTCACTTCTTCTGGACGTTCATCGATTAATAATACAATAAGTTCCGCTTCTGGATAATTGGTAGTGATAGCGTTTGCAATTTCTTTTAATAAAGTGGTCTTCCCTGCTTTTGGTGGCGCCACAATTAATCCCCGCTGTCCGAATCCAACGGGAGCTACTAAGTCCATAATTCTTGTTGATAATTTATCTGGTGTTGTTTCAAGTTTGATTTGTCGATTAGGATAAAGTGGAGTTAGAGCTGGGAAGTGAACGCGTTCTTTCGCTATTTCTGGATCTTCTCCATTGACCGCGTCTACTTGAAGCAATCCGTAATATCGTTCATTTTCTTTTGGTGGGCGCACTTTACCAGAAACTTTGTCACCATTTCGAAGATCAAAACGACGAATTTGGGATGCTGAAATGTAAATATCTTCTTTTGAAGGTGAATAGTTGATTGGACGGAGGAAACCAAAACCTTCCGAATTGACGATTTCTAGCACACCTTCCATGAAGAAGTAGCCTTCTAGTTCTGAACGAGATTTTAATATGGCAAATATCAATTCTTTTTTTGTTAATTTACTATAATATGAAATCTTATATTCCCTTGCAAGATTATATAACTCTTTTAAAGTCATATTTTCTAATTGGGCAATAGTGAGAGCTGACATAGCATTACTCCAGTCCTTATTTATTTTTTGAATATTATTTGGAAAATCATAAGTGGGTTAGGAAGTGTAAGAGACGTCTGATACATATTAATATACTATCAGACATCTCAAAAAGGGAAGAATTTATTTTTCGTAATTCGGTTTTTTAATCATATTGTGGCGACCTTCAATGAATCGAACTGTTCCTGTTTTTGCACGCATCACAAGAGAATTTGTTAAACAATATCCTCCTTTATATTGAACGCCTCTTAACAG